>JAGRMU010000010.1:4019-30036 GCA_020441165.1 Sedimentitalea sp. | reverse complement strand
TCTCCCAGCTGAGCTAAGGCCCCTGAAACCGTGGCCGGTGTCTAGGTGCAAGGCCGGACGGGATCAAGCGAAAAATGCGCCTTTCCGGCCCCTCCGCGCCGACCCGCCGGGACCGGCCTCTCGGCACGCGCCGACGCCGCTCCCGGCCACGGTGCCGCGCGGTCAGTCGTCGTCGTTTCCGGCGACGTCGGCGATCTCGTCCAGCGAGACGTCGTCGCCGTCGTCGTCATCGTCCAGAACGTCGTCGTCCAGATCGACATCGACGTCGTCGTCCTCGAGAACCGCGTCGTCATCGATCTCGGCGGATTTCTTCGCCTTGGCGGTCGCGGCGTCTTCGGCATCGGCGGCGATCATCCGGCTCTTGCCGACTTCGAACTCGACCACCTCGCCCGTGTAGGGGCTGATGATCGGGCTCTTGTTCAGATCGTAGAACCGCTTGCCGGTGGTCGGGCAAAGGCGTTTGACGCCCCATTCTTCCTTGGGCATGACACCCCCTTCGATTGTCTGCTGAGTCGTATCGACGATTCAGCGCAGGTGCCATAAGACGCGGGCACTGTCAAAGCCTTTGGGACGAGGGATCGCGGACATGGCCGATCATCACCTGCCGGGGGTGCCGCCGGTGCCGCTGACCCTGCGCCGCTCGGGCCGGGCGCGGCGGATCAGCCTGCGGATCTCGCAGCTCGACGGGCGGGTGACGCTGACCCTGCCGGGCGGGGTCAGCGAGCGCGAGGCGCTGGCTTTCGCGCGCGCCAAGGAGGCGTGGATCCGCGGGCATCTGGAGGCGCGCCCGGGCGCGGTGACGCTGGGGTTCGGGACCACGCTGCCGGTCGAGGGGCGGATGCGCCGAATCGTCGAGGCGCCGGGTCGCCGGGTGCTGCTGGGCGCGGCCGAGCTGGCGGTGCCGCGCGATGCGGCCGTCGGCGCGCGGCTGCACTCCTGGCTGCGCGCCCTGGCGCGGGACCGGCTGGCGGCGGCGTCCGATCACTACGCGGAAGCGCTGGGGCGGCCCTATGCGCGGCTCAGCCTGCGCGATCCCCGCTCGCGCTGGGGATCCTGCTCGTCCCGTGGCGGGCTGATGTACTCGTGGCGGCTGATTCTCGCGCCGCCCGAGGTGCTGCGCTATGTGGCGGCGCACGAGGTGGCGCACCTCGCCGAGATGAACCACTCGCCGGCCTTCTGGGCGACGCTCGAACGGCTGCACGGGCCCTATGCGGCACCGCGCCGCTGGCTGCGCGCCGAGGGCGCCGCGCTGCACCGCTACCGGTTCTGAGCGGCGACGGCGCGCCGGGCGGCCGCCGCATCGCACGCCCGCTGTTGACCGGGAACGCGAACGTGATCACAAGAGGGGCCATGTTGACCCCGCGCCCGCCCGAGGCCATGCCGGCCGCCCATGACATGGTGTTCCGCAGCCTGCGGGCGCGGATCATGTATGGCGAGATCGCGCCCGGCCGGGCCCTGACCCTGCGCGGCATCGGCAAGGAGTATGGCGTGTCGATGACCCCGGCGCGCGAGGCGGTGCGGCGGCTGGTGGCCGAGGGGGCGCTGTTCCTCTCGAGCTCGGGGCGGGTGTCGACGCCGGAGCTGACCGCCGAGCGGATCGAGGAGCTGTCGGCGCTGCGCGCGCTGCTCGAGGTCGAGCTGTCCAGCCGCGCCCTGCCGCGCGCCCACATGGCGCTGATCGACCGGCTGCAGAGCATCAATGCCAGCATCTCCGACACCATCGCGGCGCGGGATGCGGTCGGCTATATCCGCAGCAACCTGGAGTTTCACCGCACCCTCTACCTGCGCGCCCAGGCGCCCGCCATCCTGGCCATGGCCGAGACCGTCTGGCTGCAGCTCGGCCCGACGATGCGGGCGCTCTACGACCGGTTGCAGCGCACCGATCCGCCGCATTTCCACCGCCTGATCATCGCCGCGCTCAAGGCCGGGGACGAGCCGGGGCTGCGGCTGGCGGTGCGCTCGGACGTGACGCAGGGCTTGCGGATGCTGGTGGCCTGAGCCGCCTGCCGCGCCGCTTGCGCAGCGGCGCCGACGCAGTCAGTTGCGCGCGACCGGGGCCGAGATCACCCCGGCGTAGCGGTCGTAGCTCGAGAGTTGCCGCAGAAGCTGCCAGCCATAGGTGTCCTCGACGCGAGGCGCCTCGCGCGCGCGGTCCACGGCGGTGACCGGGGCGGTCAGCGCCGGCTCGAGGAAAAAGCCGACCGACTGCCGCGCGACCCCGGGATCGAGCACCCGGTGCGGCGTCGCCGGCACCGCGCCGCCAGTCATGCTTTCCATCACCGTGCCCACATGCAGCGAGATGCAGTTCTTCAGCACCGGAACGTCGTGAAAGGCGCCGTCCGGCCCCTGCGCCTGCAGGCCCGGGCCGCCCTGCCAGAGCAGCGACAGGCCGGAGGCGTCGGTGTGCAGGCGCGCGGCGATGCGCGGTGCGCCGTCCGGGGCGGGGCCGAGGCCGCTCGGCGGATAGTCGAGGAACCGCAGGGTCGAATGCTCGCCGTCGAACCGGGCATGGATGGTGTCCTCGTCGAACCCCGCCGAGCGGCCCAGCGACAGCATGATCGCCTTGCCGATCCGGTCCAGCGTGGCGTAGTAGTCGCGCACCGCGTCGCGCCAGCCCGGCGCCGGTTCGGTCTCGGGCCAGGGGGTCGGCTCGGTGACGATCTCGATGCCGGGAAGCTCGGGGCCGGGGGCGGGCTCCGCAGGGCCGATATCGAGGAAATCGGTGCGGAAATTGCCCGCCGGATCGTGGGGATGATAGCCGCGATAGGTGTTCGGGTTGCCGGGTTGGCAAAGCCGGGTGGCCAGCTTGCGCTTCTCGGCCTCGGGCTGCGCGAAGAAGGCGAGGCCGGTGCGGGCCCGGGCGTCGATCCAGTCGGCCTCGGGATAGCCGGTCAGCACCACCGCGCCGGTGCGGCGCAGCCCGGCCCAGAGCGCCGCGTCGCAAGCCGCGCGCGCGGCGGCGTCCTCGCCGAACAGAGCGGCGATATCGATGCGGGCCACGTCAGCCATGGCGATCCCCCCGAAAGCGTGTCCGGCATCCAGCGTTGCGCCGGAACGCGGCGCCTGTCAATCAGGCCGCCAGCCCCTTGGTGCCCATGTCGAGGAACTTGCGGCGCCGGTCGCGGATCAGCGTCGCGGCGTCCTTGCCCTTCAGTTCCTTGAGCATCTCGGCGATGGCGTCGCTGACCGAGGTGATGATCGCGCCGCGGTCGCGATGGGCGCCGCCCCGCGGCTCGGGGATGATCCGGTCGATCACGCCCAGCTTCTTGAGATCCTGCGCGGTCAGGCGCAGCGCTTCGGCGGCCTCGCGCATCTTCTCGGAATCCTTCCACAGGATCGAGGCGCAGCCCTCGGGCGAGATCACCGAATAGACCGAATGCTCCAGCATCGCGACCCGGTTGGCGGTGGCGAAGGCGACGGCGCCGCCCGAGCCACCCTCGCCGATGATCACGGCGACCAGCGGCACGCCGATCTGCAGGCAGGTCTCGGTGGCGCGGGCGATGGCCTCGGACTGGCCGCGTTCCTCGGCGCCCTTGCCGGGATAGGCACCGGGCGTGTCCACCAGGGTGATCACCGGCAGCCCGAAGCGGCCCGCGAGCTGCATCAGCCGCACCGCCTTGCGATAGCCCTCGGGGCGGGCCATGCCGAAATTGCGCTCGATCCGCGACTTGGTGTCGTCGCCCTTCTCGTGGCCGATCACCATCACCGGCCGGTCGCGAAACCGCGCCAGGCCGCCCATCACCGCCAGGTCGTCGGCGAAGTTCCGGTCCCCGGCCAGCGGGGTGAACTCGGTGAACATCGCCTCGACATAGTCCTGGCAATGCGGGCGGGCGGGATGCCGGGCGACCTGGCATTTGCGCCAGGGCGTGAGGTCCTTGTAGAGCTCGGTCAGCAGCGCCGCCGCCTTGGCGTCGAGCGCCTTGGCCTCGTCGCTCACGTCCATCTTCGCGTCGGACTTGGCCAGGGCGCGCAACTCTTCTGCCTTGCCCTCGATCTCGGCCAGGGGTTTCTCGAAATCCAGATACTGGGTCATCGGCGGCTCCGGCTTGCTGGGCGCCTGTATGGCCGGGCGCGGGGGCCATTGCAATGGGCGCGGGCGGCGGCGCGGGGGCCGGTGCCCCCGCCAAGGGATCAACCGGCGATCATCTCGGACTGGCGCACGATCACTTCGGCCTGCTTGATCGAGGCGATGTCGACCAGCCGGCCCTTGTAGACCGTGGCGCCCTCTCCCTTGGCCTTGGCGGCCTCCATCGCGGCGAGGATCTCGCGGGCCTCGGCGACGGCGGCCTCGGAGGGGGTGAAGACCTCGTTGGCGATGGCGACCTGCTTGGGGTGGATCGCCCATTTGCCGACCATGCCGAGCGTCGCCGAGCGCCGCGCCTGGGCGCGGAAGCCCTCGTCATCCGAGAAATCGCCGAACGGGCCGTCGACCGGCAGCACGCCATGGGTGCGGCAGGCGGCGACGATGGCGGCCTGCGCCCAGTGCCAGGGATCGGACCAGTATTTCTGGCCCTCGCGCAGCATGTAATACTCCTCCTGGGTGCCGCCGATGCCGGTGGTCTGCATCCCCATCGAGGCGGCGAAATCGGCCGCGCCGAGGCTCATCGCCTGCAGGCGCGGGCTGGCGGCGGCGATCTCCTCGACATGGGCGATGCCGGCGGCGCTTTCGATGATCACCTCGAAGGCGATCCGCTTGGCCCGGCCCTTGGCCGCCTCGATGGCGGTGACCAACGCGTCCACCGCGTAGAGATCGCCCGCGCAGCCAACCTTGGGGATCATGATCTGGTCGAGCCGCTCGCCCGCCTGCTCCAGCAGGTCCACCACGTCGCGATACCACCAGGGCGTGTCGAGCCCGTTGATCCGCACCGACAGCGTTTTCTTGCCCCAGTCCACGTCCGAGATCGCCTTGATGATGTTGGCGCGCGCGGCCTCCTTGTCCGAGGGGGCGACCGAGTCCTCCAGGTCGAGGTTGATCACGTCCGCGGCGCTGGCGGCCATCTTCTCGAAGAGCGCCGGGCGCGAGCCGGGGCCGAAGAGCTGGCATCGGTTGGGGCGGGCCGGGGCGGCGGGCTGGAGGCGAAAGCTCATGGAAAGGCACCTTTTCGGGACAGGAAATTGCGAAATTCTGGGCTCAGGGGGTAATAAATCGCCCCTCGGGGTGCAAGGGTCTTTCGCAGGTGCAGCATCGGCGGCGCGGCCCGCCCGCCCCGGTGGTGCCGCGCGGGTGGGGACAAGAATCTTCGGCGAACGGGTGGTTTCGCGCAAGCTTTCCGTGCCAGAGGTCGGCCAAGCGCGCCAGGGCGCGATCCATTCGATTCGCCGCGCCGTTAGGGTGGGCGGCATCAGACAAGGAGACCCGCGATGATCGAAACCCCCTATCTGCTGTTCCTGGGCGATGCGCCCGACCCGCTGGCGGCCAAGGTCGCGCAGGGCATCCGCGACTGGCGCCCCGACAGTGCCCTGGGGCAGCTGCGCCTGCCAGGCTGCGGGGCGGACCTGGGACTGCCGGACATGAGCCTGGCCGAGGCGCGCGCCGCCGGGGCGCGCACCCTGGTGATCGGCGTGGCCAACCGCGGCGGGGTGATCTCGACGGCCTGGAAGGACGTGCTGATCGCGGCGCTCGAGATGGGCTATGACCTGGCCTCGGGGCTGCACAACCTGCTGCGCGACGAGGGCGATCTGGTCGCCGCCGCGCAGACCCATGGCGGCACGCTGCACGACGTGCGGGTGCCGACGGTGGGCTATCCGATCGCCAACGGCCGCAAGCGCAGCGGCAAGCGGGTGCTGGCGGTGGGCACCGACTGCTCGGTCGGGAAGATGTACACGGCGCTGGCGCTGGACGCGGCGATGCGCGAGCGCGGGATGAAGAGCACCTTCCGCGCCACCGGCCAGACCGGCATCCTGATCACCGGCCATGGCGTGCCACTTGACGCGGTGATCGCCGATTTCATGGCCGGATCGGTCGAATACCTGACCCCCGACAACGATCCCGATCACTGGGACATCATCGAGGGGCAGGGCAGCCTCTTCCATGTCTCCTATTCCGGGGTGACGCTGGCGCTGATCCATGGCGGCCAGCCCGATGCGCTGATCCTGAGCCACGAGCCGACGCGCACCCACATGCGCGGGTTGCCCGACTACACGCTGCCCAGCCTCAAGGCGTTGCGCGATACCGCGCTGCCGCTGGCGCGGGTTGCCAATCCCGCCTGCCAGGTTGTGGGCGTGTCGGTGAACACCAAGGCCCTGGGAGAGGACGAGGCGCTGAGGTGCCTCGCCGAGATCGAGAAGCGCATGGGCCTGCCGGCGATCGATCCCTTCCGGCAGGGGGCGGGGCGGCTGGCCGAGGCGCTGGCGGCGCTCTGACCGGCGGGTCGGCGAGGGGCGCTGCCCCTCGCGCCCCCCGGAGTATTTTCAGCAAGAGGAAAGGGCAGGAGATGCGGATCGAGGTTCGGCGGGACGTGTTCAGGCTGGCGCAGGTCTTCACCATCAGCCGTGGCTCGCGGACCGAGGCGCGGGTACTGACCTGCGAGATCGCGGACGGGGCGCATCGGGGCCGGGGCGAATGCGTGCCCTATGCGCGCTATGGCGAGACTCTGGACTCGGTCGCGGCGCAGATCGCGGCGCTGTCCGGGGATCTGGACCGGGACCGGCTGGCGGAGCTGCTGCCGGCGGGGGCGGCGCGCAACGCGGTGGATTGCGCGCTCTGGGACCTGGAGGCGAAGCGGGCGGGCAAACGGGTCTGGGAGCTGGCGGGGCTGGCCGCGCCAAAGCCGCAGATCACCGCCTATACCCTGTCGCTGGATGCGCCCGAGGCGATGCGGGCGCAGGCGGCGGCGAACGCCCATCGGCCGCTCTTGAAGATCAAGCTCGGCACGCCCGACGACATGGCGCGGCTGGAAGCGGTGCGCGCGGGGGCGCCGGCATCCCGGATCATCGTCGATGCCAACGAGGGCTGGTCGGCGGCGATCTATGCCGATCTGGCGCCGCACCTGGCGCGGCTCGGGGTGGCGCTGGTCGAGCAGCCGCTGCCGGCGGGGGAGGATGCGGCGCTGATCGGGATGCCCCGCCCGGTGCCGGTCTGCGCCGACGAAAGCTGCCACGACCGGGCCAGCCTCGTTGATCTGAAAGGGAAATACGATGTCGTCAACATCAAGCTCGACAAGACCGGCGGGCTGACCGAGGCGCTGACCCTGCGCGATGCGGCGCGCGCCGAGGGCTATGGGATCATGGTCGGCTGCATGGTCGGAAGCTCGCTGGCAATGGCCCCGGCCACGCTGGTGGCGCAGGGGGCCGAGGTCGTGGACCTTGACGGGCCGCTTTTGTTAGCCGAAGACCGTGATAATGCTCTGACATTCGACGACAAGGGCGTGAACCCGCCGATCGCAGCACTCTGGGGATAGAATTTGGGAAATATTAACGAACATGAGCACGAAATAGCCGCGCTCAGAGAAGCGGTTCTACATGAAGTAGTTGTTGTAGTGCCGGCTTGGCATTTGCGAGCTTGGTTTGAGGTAACCGATATTACAAAAAACGTGCTCCGACGACTGGAAGAAAAATTGAACCCTGACGGAAAAATGCCGATTTGGATTCAAGCATTTAACGATGGCACGAAGCACGGACGGGTATGTATTGCTCAAAGCGATCATGTAAGACCGGTTTCATTTCAATCGGCTCTTGACAAAACAAGGGTAGAATGATGCGCACCGTCTATGTGAACGGCGAGTATCTGCCGGAGACCGAGGCCAGGGTCTCGATCTTCGATCGCGGGTTCCTGATGGCCGACGGGGTCTACGAGGTGACCTCGGTGCTGGACGGCAAGCTGATCGATTTCGACGGCCACGCGCGGCGGCTGGAGCGCTCGCTGCGCGCGCTGGACATGGCCATGCCGGTCTCCGAGGAGGAGCTGCTGGCGATCCATCGCGAGCTGGTGGCACGCAACGGCATCGACGAGGGGATGGTCTATCTGCAGGTCACCCGGGGTGCGCCCGGCGACCGCGATTTCGTCTTTCCCGATCCCGACGAGACGCCGCAGACCCTGGTGCTGTTCACCCAGGACAAGCCCGGGCTCGCGGACAGCCCGGCGGCGAAAAAAGGCATCAGGATCATCAGCATAGACGATATCCGCTGGGGCCGGCGCGACATCAAGACGGTGCAGCTCCTTTATCCGTCGATGGGCAAGATGATGGCGAAGGCGGCCGGGGTCGACGATGCCTGGATGGTCGAGGACGGGCTGGTGACCGAGGGCACCAGCAACAACGCCTATATCGTCAAGGGCAACCGGATCATCACCCGCGGGCTCTCGAACGACATCCTGCACGGGATCACCCGGGCGGCGGTGCTGCGCTTTGCGCGCGAGGCGCAGATGGAGGTGGAGGAGCGCGCCTTCACCATCGACGAGGCGAAGGCGGCGGACGAGGCCTTCATCACCTCGGCCAGCACCTTCGTGATGCCGGTCGTGGAGATCGACGGCGTGGCGCTGGGCGGCGGCAGCCCGGGCAAGGTGGCGCCGCGGCTGCGCGAGATCTATCTCGAGGAGAGCCGGAAGGCGGCGATATAGGCGATTCGCGCCCAAGGCATTGGTTAACCGGGATTTTTGGCGTTCCACCGATGTCGGTATCACGTCGGTATTGCGTCGGTATCGTGTCGGTGCGTGGATCGGTGCCGGTGCGGGTTTAACGGGGCGTGCGGTGGGTCCGGCGACGGGTGGCGGGTACGGTAGAGGGGCGGTGGAGCGCGGCGAGGGGCGGCGGGGTGAACCCCGCCCTACGGGTGGGCGCGAGGTGGGCTGCGAATGAGTGGCGGGGTGAACCCCGCCCTACCGGTCTTTGAAACCGATCGCTCCAACGGTTTACGTCGATGCGGGCACTCGGCGGAGCAAGTGACTCCGGGGCGCAGCCCCGGATCGCGCCCGACCCGCCCCGAGGGCGGGCGCGATTTCATCGCCCCCACCCTCGGGTCGGGCGCGATCCTCCGGACAGATTGGCAATGATTTCCGGTCTCGTCCGCTTCCGGGGAACGCCGCTTCTGCCGCGGCTCAGGCGACGTTCTGCAACTGCACGCGGGGGGTGATGCCGAGGGCGTGGCAGACGTCGCGGGTCAGCTCGGGGCGGTTGAGCGTGTAGAAGTGCAGCCGCCCGACGCCCTCGTCGATCAGATCGCTGCAGAGCTCGGTGCAGAGCGCAGTGGCCAGCAGGTCGGCGCGCCCGTCGCGGAGCGCCTTGGCGAAGGCGTCCTCGAGCCAGGCCGGCACCCGCGCGCCGCAGCGGCGGGAAAAGCCCGCGACCCCCGCCCAGTTCTCGATCGGCAGGATGCCGGGGGTCAGCAGGGCGGGGTCGATGCCGGCGGCGGCGCAGGCGTCGCGGAAGCGCAGGAAGGTCTCGGCCTCGAAGAAGAACTGGGTCAGCGCCTCGCTGGCGCCGGCATCGAGCTTGGCCTTCAGCCAGTCGATATTGGCGCGGGCCGAGGCGGCCTCGGGATGCACGTCCGGATAGGCGCCGACGCGGATCTTGAACTTGCCGGTCCCGGCCAGGGCGCGGACCAGCTCGACCGAGGAGGCGAAGCCCTCGGGATGCGGGGTGAACCCGGCGCTGCCCTTGGGGGGGTCGCCGCGCAGCGCGACGATCTCGGAGACGCCGGCGGCGGCGAAATCCTCGGCGATGGCGAGGGTCTCGGCGCGGCTGGCATTGACGCAGGTCAGATGCGCCGCGACGTTCAGCCCCGAGAACTTGTGCAGCGTCGCCACCGCCTCGCGGGTCAGATCGCGCGTGGTGCCGCCGGCGCCATAGGTGACCGAGACGAATCGCGGCGCCAGCGGCGCCAGGGTCTGCACCGTGTCCCAGAGGCGGAACGAGCCCTCGAGGTTCTGCGGCGGGAAGAATTCGAACGAAACGGCAGGCGTGGTCATCGGCGTCATCCCCTTGTTTCGGCCCTTGTCGCATGCAGGTCATTGTGAGACAATTTCATAATGCTCAACAACAACATGAATGGAGCGATGGGTTGCACATCGAATTCCGGCATCTTCGCACGATCAGGGCGATACATGACTGCGGCGGGTTGGCGCGGGCGGCCGAGCAGCTGCACATCACCCAGAGCGCGCTGAGCCATCAGATCAAGGGGCTGGAGGACCAGGCGGGCGTCGAGCTGTTCGTGCGCCGCTCCAAACCGATGACGCTGTCGGCCGCCGGCATGCGCCTGCTGCGCCTGGCCGAGCAGATCCTGCCGCAGGTCGAGGCGATGCAGGCCGAGTTCGGCGCGCTGCGCGAGGGCAAGACCGGGCGGATGCATATCGCCATCGAGTGCCACGCCTGTTTCGAGTGGCTGTTCCCGGTGCTGGAGGGGTTCCGCAAGCTCTGGCACGACGTCGATGTGGACATCCGCCCGGGCCTCGCCTTCGACGCGCTGCCGGCGCTGCAGAAGGAGGAGGTGGACCTGGTGGTCTCTTCGGACCCCGAGGATCTGCCGGGCATCGAGTTCGTGGAGCTTTTCGACTATGCGCCGGTCTTCGTCGCCGCCGCCGGCCATCCCCTGGCGTCCAAACCCTTCATCGAGGCCGAGGATTTCCGCGGCCAGACGCTGATCACCTATCCGGTGGAGCGCAGCCGGCTCGACGTGTTCAGCCAGCTTCTGATCCCGGCCAAGGTCGAGCCGCAGGCGATCCGGCAGGTCGAGCTGACGGCGGTGATCCTGCTGCTGGTGGCCTCGAACCGGGGGGTTGCGGTGCTGCCCGACTGGGTGGTGCGCGAGGTCAAGTATTCCTCGGACTACGTCACCCGGCCGCTGACCGCCGAGGGGATCACGCGGCGGCTCTATGCGGCGATCCGCAGCGAGGACCGGGACAAGCCCTTCATGCGCGATCTGATCGAGCTGGCCCGGGTCGAGGCGCGGAAATTGCAAAGTCAATAGCGTTCAGGGAAATCGCGATTTGCAATGGCAAAGTACAATGGCCGAAGGCGTATTGAGCGCCTTCGGCCGGTCCTTCATGTGCTCAGCAATTTCCGAAACACTGATGAATGACCTGGGTTCCCAGAGCCGAAATCGACACGCAGACGCCGGTGGGAAATCCGAATGTGGTGCAGATCTTGAGGCAGGCCTTGGCCGCCGTTCCATCAGGAATGGAAATCGGAATCGGGAAACAGATCTTCTGATTGATGATCGGAAGAGACAGGCAGACCTTGCTGTTTTCCACGGTGACGGAAATGCAGACATCGCCCAGTTTGAGGGGAGATGCATGGCTCGCGGCGACGGCGCTGTCCATAGCGGTGAGGTTCATCTCGCCATAATGGGTGCGCGCCGTGTCGACCAGTTGGTCGATTTCTTCCTGCGGGAATTCATGATAAGTGGTCATAATATCTCCTTTCGCCTGCCGGCAGAAATCTTGCGATGTCTGCACTCACAAACATATTGCGATTGAAGTTTCATCTGCCCGGAGATCTCATTACCTCCGGACATGACCGGGGTACACGAATACCGGGACGGGTAATGTGACCGGGGTCACACCCGAGGGTTGAAATGCGATTCAATCCAAATTGCAGGAGGTATCGGTGGAGCCACGCCAGCGCGGCGCTGGCGTGGATCGCGTGTCGGTCGGCGGTAGGTCAGGCGATCTTGACGATCTGCTTGCCGAGATTGCGGCCCTGCAGCAGGCCGATGAAGGTCTCGGGGGCGTTCTCCAGGCCCTCGGCGATGTCTTCGAGGTGGGCGATCTCGCCGCTGGCCACCTTCGGGCCGATCTCGGCCAGGAAGGCCGGGAAGCGGTCCCAGTGGTTGGAGATGATGAAGCCGTTGACCGAGAGGAACTTGACCAGGATCGAGCGCCAGAGCGCCGGGGCGGTCAGTTTCTCCTCGGCGGCGCCGGCGCCGAGGTTGCCGGCATTGTACCAGGCGATCATGCCGCAGATCGGAATCCGGCCATGGGGATTGATCAGCGGGAAGACCGCCTCGAGCACCTTGCCGCCGACATTCTCGAAATAGATGTCGACGCCCTTGGGGCATTCGGCGGCCAGCGCCTTGCGCAGCTCCGAGGCCGTGGCATGGGCGCGGTGGTCGAGGCAGGCGTCGAAGCCGAATGTCTCCGTGGCGATCTTGCACTTGTCGGCGCCGCCGGCGATGCCGACCGTGCGCAACCCGAGCCCCTTGGCGACCTGGCCGACCATCGAGCCGACCGGGCCGGTGGCGGCGGCCACCACCAGCGTCTCGCCGGATTTCGGGCGCCCGTATTCGGTCAGCCCGTGCCAGCCGGTGAAGCCGGGCATGCCGAGCACGCCGAGCGCGGCGGTCACCGGCCCGTGGGCCGGGTCGAGCTTGCGCAGCATCTTAGCGGGCTGCACCGCATGGGTGGCCCAGCCGAACATGCCGAAGACCTGGTCGCCGGGCTTCAGGTCGGGGCTGTGCGAGGCGATCACCTCGCCGACCCCGCCCGCCTCCATGGTGCCGCCGATCGGCACCGGCGCGGCATAGGACTTGGCGTCGTCCATCCGCCCGCGCATGTAGGGGTCGAGCGACATGTACTGCACGCGGACCAGCACCTCGCCCTTGCCGGGCTCGGGGACCGGGGCGGTCTCGAGGCGGAAGTTCTCGGGCCTCGGCGCGCCCTCGGGGCGGCTGGCGAGGGCAATGCGGCGCATCTGGTCGGTCATGGCGGGGTCCTTTCGCTTTGCACGGAGGGTGGCGCGGCGGGGGGCGCTTGGCAAGGGCGCGCGGGGCGCGACGCTGCGGAACGCCCCGCGCGGCCCGGCGGGCCTTGGCAAGCCGGGGGGCGGCGCGTATACGCGCGGCCTGACCCCGAGGAGGAGCCCGCGACATGGTAGGCAGCGCCAATCTCAACATCATGATCAAGGCGGCCCGCAAGGCGGGGCGCTCGCTGGTCAAGGATTTCCGCGAGGTCGAGAACCTGCAGGTGTCGATGAAGGGCGCCGGGGATTTCGTGTCCAAGGCCGACCTGGCGGCCGAGGCGATCCTCAAGGAGGAGCTGCTGGGCGCGCGCCCGACCTATGGCTGGCTGGCCGAGGAGGGCGGCGGCATTGACGGGCAGGACCCGACCCGGCGCTGGCTGGTCGATCCGCTGGACGGGACCACCAACTTCCTGCACGGGCTGCCGCACTGGGCGGTGTCGATCGGGCTGGAGCACAAGGGGCAGGTGGTGGCCGGCGTGATCTTCGACGCGGCCAAGGACGAGATGTTCATCGCCGAGAAGGGCACCGGGGCCTGGATGAACGACACGCGGCTGCGGGTCTCGGGGCGCAGCAAGATGATCGAGAGCATCTTCGCCACCGGGCTGCCCTTCGGCGGGCGGGCCGATCTGCCCGAGACGCTGCAGGATCTGGCGCGGTTGCTGCCGGTCTGCGCCGGGGTGCGGCGCTGGGGTTCGGCGGCGCTCGACATGGCTTACGTGGCGGCCGGGCGCTATGACGGGTTCTGGGAGCGCGGGCTGAAGCCCTGGGACCTGGCGGCCGGGGTGATCATCCTGCGCGAGGCCGGCGGCATGGTCGAGCCGCTGCGGCCGGGCCGGAGCATCCTCGAGGATGGCGGGGTGCTTTGCGCCAACGGGATGATCTTCGAGAGCTTCGCCAAGGCGATCCGCGGCTGAGACGCGGTGCGTTGCGTGGCGGGGGCGCCCGGACTTGCCGGAGCCGTTGCCTTGATGTGACCTGAACCGGCGCCTGTCGCCGGGCTCAGATCAGCGGCACCAGCGGGATGCCGCCGCAGGCGGTCAGCGTCGCGAGGGCGAGGATCAGCAGGGCGAGGCGCATGGCGGCGGTCCTTGGTGCGGGGGTGCAGGTCGAGCCGCCGCGCCGGCACGGCAGGGCTCGGCGGCACAGGGTCGATGCCCGGGCGCCGGGCGGCCGGTCAGCGGATCGGGACCGAGAGGATCACGTAGCCCTGCATCCGCGCCATCTCGCGGGCGCCGGTGTCGGTGACGAAGACTCCGAGGTTTTCCAGGTCCTCCGGGCAGCCGACCAGATCGGCAGTGTGGTCCAGGTAGTCCTGGGTCAGCGGGCTCTCGCCCAGCCGCCGGCAGGCGTCCCCCTCGAAGCGGTAGCCGTCGCCGAAGAAGGGCAGGGTGGTCTCTTGCGGGGCAGGCTCGCTGGCGCAGGCGGCCAGGACTGGCAGCGCGGCAAGGAGCGGGACGAGGTGCATGGGGCGCATGGCGGGATCTCCCTGGTTGGTTCGCCGCAGGCTATAGAGGGTTTCGGCGGGTGAGGGAAACCGAAATGCGTTGGTGGCGTTTTGGCGCGTGCCAGTTTCGGCGGGTGGGCGGACGGGCTGGTCAGGGGCTTCGGCCGGCCGGCAAGGGAATGGTGGCGCGAGGTGAAGCAATTGCGCTGAGCATCGCGCCCGGCCCGAGGGTGGGCGCAATCGCGCCCGCCCTGGGGGGCGGGTCGGGCGCGATCCGGGGCTGCGCCCCGGAGTCACCTGCGAAACGGAGCGCTGGGTTCAACGCCTGGGTTTCCGCGATTTCGATCGAACGCAAAAGCGCCCTATGCGAGTGCCCGCCGCAGGGGACGGTCGCGGAGATCCGGGACCCAGGCTCGCGAGGCGCTTGCGGGCTCCTTGCGTCGAGAACCGCGCCTCGCCCTACTGCGGCCGGGCGTCGGGGTTGGTCTTGAGCGCCTCCAGCGCCGCCGCGTCCCAGCCCGGGGCGTCGGTCAGCAGCGCCCAGGCGTCGACGTAGTCGGGGAAGGCGTAGACATGGCCGTGGCCCATGGGCGGCTTGACCGCGAACATCAGATCGAACGTCAGCTGGAAGAAGGTCACCACCGGGATCCAGCGGAACTCCGGCGACACGTCCGGGCCCATCGGCGGCGTCATCCAGTCGGGCCGCCGCCAGATCGAGGCGGGATCGAAGAAGGCGATCGCGTCGCTGGCATATTGCAGGTAGAGCACCCGGTAGCGGCCCCAGTCCGCCGGGGAATTGTGCTTTCCGCCCGGCCCCATGAAGCGGATCACCCGGCCGTCCTGGAAGGTCGGCAGCCAGGCCGGGGTGCCGGCATCGCGGCCATGGGTCGCCGTTTGCCAGGTCGGGCTGTTGAAGGGCGGGCCGGACCAGAGCGCGCCGCGATAGGGATCGCCGATCACCTGGAAGAGGTCGTGGCTGCGGTCCGAATTGTAGGCGCCGAGGCTGAGGCCGTTGAGATAGAGCGTCGGGCGCTCCTCGGGCGGCAGGCTGCGCCAGTAGCCGTAGACGGTGGCGAAGACCGCCCGCGCGGTTTCCAGCCCGTAGGCGCTGTCGCTGAGCAGGGCGATCCAGCTGGCGAGGAAGGAATACTGCACCGCCACGCTGGCGACATCGCCGCCGAGCAGGTATTCCAGCGCGTATTGTCCCTGCGGATCGACCCAGCCGGTCCCGGTCGGGGTGATCAGCACCAGCGTCGAGCGTTCGAAGGCGCCGATGCGGATCATCTCGTCCAGCACGAGCCGGGTGCGTTCCTCGAGGGTGGCCGCGGAGTTGAGACCGGCATAGACGCGCAGCGGCTCCAGCGCCGGGCGCCCGGTGACGGCCTCGATCTTCGCCCGGTCGGGGCCGGCGGCGATGAACTCGCGCCCTGCGCGGCCCAGCCCCTCCCAGGCCAGCAGCGAGCCGGGACCGCCGGTCTTCATCGGGTCGGTCGGCTGCGGGCTTCCGGGCTCGAACAAGGCGTCGAACGCCTTGTACGAGGCATCCATCACCCGCATCGCCTGGGCCACGAGGACACCGTTGGCGACGGTCCAGACCAGCAGCGCGGTCAGCGCCACCGAGACCAGCAGCGCCACCCGGCGGGGCAGGCGGGTGTGGAAGCTCCGGTTCAGGATGCGGAAACTCAGGCCGATGAGCCGGGCCAGCAGCACCAGCACCAGGAACACCGCCAGGGCGGTGGCGGCGATGGTGATCTGCCCGGCATTGTCGATCGGCTCCATGTCCATGAGCGCGCGCAGGCGGTTCTCCCAGCCGGCCGACCACAGAAGCGCGAGCCCCGCCGCCAGCGCGCATCCGATCACCGCGACGACCCGCAGCGAGCGGCGGATCGCGGGCGGGGCCGCCGGCAGTTCCAGCCAGTGCCAGATCGCCCGCAGCAGGACACCGAGACCATAGCCCGCGGCGAAGAGGAAGCCGCCGAGCGCGCCCTGGATCAGCGGCGGGCGCGGCACCAGGCTGGGGGTGAGGGAGGCGGCGAAGAAGAGCGTGCCCAGCATCAGCCCGAGCGGCGCGAGGCCCGTCAGAATGCCGCGCGCTCGGGGGCGGTCCGTGGCGAGGTCGGGGGCGGACATGGCGGGCGGATCATCCGGAACTGGCGGCGGTTGGCCTTGGTATCTCAGCGCCGGGGCGTTTTTGCAAGGCCGATGCGGCGGGCGCCCGGCATACGATGAACCTTTATCAGACCCGCCTCTCGATAGGTCCTTCCGGGGCGCCAACCCCGGATCGCGCCCGACCCGCCCGCTCTTGCGGACCGCGCGCCTTCGGCGCGACGCGGGCGCGATTGCATCGCCCCCACCCTCGGGCCGGGCGCGATCCTCCGTGCTACGACACAGGAGCGGTGATCGCGGCGCCGTGCCGGTTCAGCGCAGGCGGTTCAGCAGCTCCAGCGACGGCGCGCCGGTCACCGGCAGTCCGGCGCTGGCCTGGTAGGCCTCGATCGCGGCGATGGTTTTCGATCCGACCACCCCGTCGGTGCCTTCGGTGTCGAAGCCCTTGGCGGTCAGCCGGCGTTGCAGCTCCTGCCGGTCGGCGATGGTCATGCCCTGGGCGTCGGGCGGGAAGCTGCCCTGGATCGGCGGCCCGCCGAGGATCCGGTCCGAGAGGTGGCCGATGCCGATCGCGTAGCTTTCGGAGTTGTTGTAGCGCAGGATGACGTTGAAATTGTTGAACACCATGAAGGCCGGCCCGTTCGGCCCCTGCGGGATCAGGATCGACGCGGCGCCATGGTCGGGCACCGGGTTGCCGTTCATGTCGCGCACCCCCATCGCCGCCCAGGCCGAGGGGCTGCGACTGGTGCCGCGCCCGGCGAGGCCGGTGTTGAAGCCGGCGGGCAGGCGCACCTCGACACCCCAGGGCTGGCCGCGCCGCCAGCCCGAGCGCGAAAGGTACGCCGCCGCGGAGGCCAGCGCGTCGGTGGGATCCTCGGACCAGATGTCGCGCCGCCCGTCGCCGGTGAAATCCACCGCGTAGGCCAGATACGAGGTCGGGATGAACTGGGTGTGGCCCATCGCCCCGGCCCAGCTGCCGGTCATGTTGCGGGGCGCGGTATCGCCGTTTTGCAGGATCTTCAGCGCCGCGATGAGCTGGCTTTCGAAGAAATCGCCCCGCCGCCCGTCATAGGCCAGCGTCGAGAGGGCCGAGATCACGTCGACATTGCCGCGCCGCGCACCGTACTTGCTTTCCAGCCCCCAGATCGCGGTGACGACCTGCGGCTCGACCCCGTACTTGGCCTCGATCTGGCGGAGCGTGGCGTTGTACTGCCGGTACTTGGCGCGCCCGGTGGTGACCCGCTCGTCCGAGGCGGCGATGGCCAGGTAATCCTCGAGCGAGCGCTTGAACTCGGTCTGGTTGCGGTCGCGCTCGATCACGTCGGGCAGGTAGCCCGCGCCCTGGAAGGCAGAGTTCAGCGTCGACTGCGCGATGCCCTTGGAGGCGGCGCGCGACTTGAACCCGGCGACCCAGGCGTCATAGCCGGCATTGGGCACCGGGCGCATGGTCGGCTCGGAGGCGAGCGAGGTGCCGGCGCCGCCGCCGGAACAGCCCGCCAGGAGAGTGGCGGCAAGGCTTGCGACGACGGTTCGCCTGGTCAGGTGCATGATGGTGTCCTCGATGATCTCTGCCCGTTTTGACCAGCCATAGCCGATGGCCGGCGGGCATCAAAGGCCAAGCTGCGGCGGGCGGCGGAAATTCTCCGCCAGGTCAGCGCCCGGCGCGCGGCGCGCCCCAGCGCATGATCGTGCCGGCGATGCCGGCGGGGAAGAAATAGACCAGCAGGATGAAAATGATCCCCAGCCAGAAGAGCCAGCGGTCGGGCTCCAGCAGGTGCGGCAGGACCGGCAGGTCGGCGGTGGCCCCGGCGGCCAGTTCCATCAGGTCGCGCAGGTAGTATTGCGCGAGCACCATCAGCACCGCGCCGATCACCGCGCCCCACATCGTGCCCATGCCGCCGATCACCACCATCAGGAGGATGTCGATCATGATCGCGAAGCTGAGCGCGGTGTCGGGGCCGGTGTATTTCAGCCAGATCGCGTAGCTGCTGCCGGCCAGCGAGGCGACCAGGGCGGCGATGCAGAAGACGAAGGTGCGATAGGCGACGACGCGATAGCCGATGGCCTCGGCGCGGGCCTCGTTCTCGCGGATCGCCTTGAGCACGGTGCCGAGCGGCGAGCCGGTCATCCGCAGCATGAAGACGAAGAGCGCCAGCGAGGTGAGGAACACGAAGTAATAGCCCGCCAGCTTGCCGTTCATCTTGACCCCGAAGAGGGTCGCGACCTTGCCGTCGGCGCCCTGCCAGAGCTGGGTGGCGGGGCTGAAGAGGGAGGGCGCGCGATAGGTGATGCCGTCCTCGCCGCCGGTGATCTGGTTGAGCTGCGAGGCCAGCACCAGCACGACGCTGGCTGCCGCCAGGGTGATCATCGCGAAGAAGATCGCCTTGACCCGCAGCGACAGGAGGCCGATGGCGACAGCGAGGACCAGCGACAGCGCCATGCCGGCGAGGGTTCCCAGCGCCACCGCGTCCCAGCCGTTGCCCATCTGTTTCAGCGCGATGGCGGTGCCATAGGCGCCGATGCCGAAGAACATGGTATGGGCGAAGCTGACGATGCCGGTATAACCGATCAGCAGGTCATAGCTGGCGACCAGCACGATGAAGATGCAGATCCTTGCCGCGACCTCGAGCGCGCGCACGTCCTGGAAGAGGAAGGGTGCGAACAAGAGCGCCGCGCCGATGGCCAGCACCGCGGTCTTGACGATCAGCGCGCCGGTGGTCCGGGTCTGGCTCATGGCCGCCTCACCTGACCGCCGGGCGCAGGCCGCTGGGCCGCCACAGCAGGATCGCCATCATCAGGATCATGTTCGAGGCCAGCGCCATCTTCGGCGCCAGAAAGCCCACGTAATTGCCGACCAGCCCGACGAGCAGCGCGCCCAGCAGCGTGCCCTCGATCGAGCCGAGCCCGCCGATGATCACCACGATGAACACCACGATCATCATCTCGGCGCCGAGGGCGGGCGAGATCAGCGTCTGGTAGCCGGCCCACATCGCGCCCCCCAGCGCGGCCAGCGCCGAGCCCAGCATGAAGACGGCGACGAAAAGACGGTCGATGCGGAACCCCAGCGCCTCGACCATCTCGCGGTTCTCGACCCCGGCGCGGATCAGAAGGCCGATGCGGGTGCGGTTGAGCACGAGGTAGAGCGCGACATAGACGGCGAGGCCGAGGCCGAAGGCGAAGATGCGGTAGATCTCGATGGAGACATCGCCGAGGATCCAGGCGCCTTCCAGGAAGGCCGGGCGCGGCACCGCGGTGGGGGTGCCGCCCCAGATCATCAGGATGATCTGCTCGGCCACGATCAGCGCGCCCATGGTGATCAGGATCTGGCGCAGGTGGTCCTTGTAGACCGGGCGGATGATCACCGTCTCGAAGAACCAGCCCGCCGCCAGCCCGAAGAGGATCGCGGCCACCAGTGCCAGCCCCATCGCGGCGATGTTCAGCGCGATGTTCTCGGCCCCAAGCCAGGCGCCGAGAAAGGCCAGCGCGCTGGCGGCGATGAAGGCGCCGAAGCTGACGAAGGCGGAATGGCCGAAGTTCAGCACGTCCATCAGCCCGAAGACCAGCGACAGGCCCGAGGCCATCAGGAAGATCATCATCCCCATCGCCAGCCCGGCCACGGTCAGCGTCACCCAGGAGGCGGGGGCACCGATCAGCACGAAGCCGAGCGCCGCCACGAAGAGCGGCAGCAGGTTCACACCGCCATAGCGGCCCAGGATGTCGCCGATGCGTGTCATGCCGTATCCTTCATGCCGAGAGCGCCAGCAGCCGGTCCTGCAGCGCCTTGTCGGCGGCAAACTCCGCCATAGTGCCGCTATGGGCGATGCGGCCGTCCTCGATCACCGCCATGTCCCGGCCGAGGGATCTGGCGAACTGGAAGTTCTGCTCGACCAGCAGGATGGTGGTGCCTTGCGCGATCTCGCGGAAGGCCTCGGCCATGGCGCCGACGATCGAGGGCGCCAGACCCTTGGTCGGCTCGTCGATCAGGATCAGCGCGCGCGGCTCGATGATCGCGCGGGCCACCGCCAGCATCTGCTTCTGCCCGCCCGAGAGTGCCCAGGCCTGCTTGGTCCAGAAGGTTTCGAGCGCCGGGAAAAGCGCGGTGATCCGCGCCAGCCGGACCTTGTCGAACCTGCCCGTTGCGGTGGCGAGGACCAGGTTTTCCTCGACGGTCAGCCCGCCGAAGATGCCCATGTTCTCGGGAACGTAGGCGATGCCGAGCCGGGCGATCTCGGCGGTGTGCATCCCGGTGAGGTCGCGGCCGCGAAAGGTGACCGAGCCGGGCGAGGGCGTCCAGAGCCCCATGATCGAGCGCAGGGTGGTGGTCTTGCCGGCGCCGTTGCGGCCCAAGAGCACGAAGACCCCGCCCTCGGGCACCTCGAGCGAGATGTTGTGCAGGACCGCGTATTGCCCGATCCGGGTCTGCATCGCGGTGATTGACAGAAGGCTCACGCCGCGTCCTCGGAGGTGCCCAGGTAGACGTCGCGGACGATGCGGCTGGCCATCACCTCGTCCGGCGCGCCATCGGCCAGCAGCGCGCCGTTGTGCAGCACGATGATCCGGTCGGCGAGGGCGCGCACCACGTCCATCTTGTGCTCGACCAGCAGCACGGTCTTGGACTGGTCGTGCTTGATCTCGGCGATCAGGTCCAGAACGTCGGGGGCGTGATCGATGGACATGCCGGCGGTGGGCTCGTCGAACATGTAGATGTCGGGCTCCATCGCCATCAGCAGCGCCACCTCGAGCTTGCGCTGATCGCCATGGGGCAGGGCGGCGGCGGGCTGGTGGGCGACGGCGGTGAGGCGTGTCGCCTCCAGGTAGCGCTCGGCGCGGGCGGTCAGCTCGGTAAAGCGCGCCACCGGGCGGAAGACGCGCCAGCCGAGACCGGCGCGGGCCTGCACCGCGAGGCGGATGTTCTCCAGCACGCTGAGCTGCGGGAAGAGGTTGGTGAGCTGGAAGGCGCGGCCGATGCCGTGATGGGCGCGCGCCGAGGGCGAGAGGCGCGTGAGGTCGACGCCATCCTTCAGCACCCGGCCGGAACTGGCGGCGAGCTGGCCCGAGATCAGGTTGAAATAGGTGGTCTTGCCGGCGCCGTTGGGACCGACGATCACCGTCAGCTCGCCCGGCCGGAAGGCGCAGGAGACGGCATCGACCGCGACATGGCCGCCGAAGCGGATGGTCAGGTCTTCGGTGACGAGCGAGGGCGGGATCATCGGAAGGTCCGGTGCGCGAGGGGGCTCCGGCCCGCGCGGGGCGGGCCGGAGCGGGCGGGTTCAGTTGGTGCGGCCGACGGGGATGTCCATCTGCTCGGCCTTGATCACCTCGACCAGGTCCGGGATCGCCCAGTCGACATTGTCATCGACGCGGATCTTGAAGTGGAACATGTCCTGCAGCGCCTGGTGATCCTCGGGGCGGAAGGTCATCGGCCCCTTGGGGGTGTCCCAGGTCATGCCTTCCATCGCCGCGATCAGCCCTTCGGTGTCCAGCGTCTCGGCGGTCTCGATGGCCTTGACCACCGCGAGCGCCGCCGCCATGCCGCCGGCAGTGAAGAAATCGGGGGGCGAGTCGAAGCGCTTCTGATGCTCGGTCACCAGCCAGTCGTTGATCGGGTTGTCCGGCATCTCGTAGTAGTAGTAGATCGCGCCCTCCATGCCCGGCACCACCTTGTAGGTCGGCAGCACCGGCAGGATGTGACCGCCGGTCGAGATCTCGATGCCGTAGCGCTCGGGCTCCATCGCCGCGATCTTGCCCATCGGATCGCCGCCGCCGGCGACGTAGATCAGGATCACCTTGCGGCCGTCCTTGTCCTTCAGCGCGTTGAACATGCGCTCGGTCGCGGCGGTGAAATCGGTGGTCTTTAGCGGCACGTATTCCTCGGCCACCACGGTCGCGCCGGTCCCTTCCAGCGCGGCCTTGAAGGCGGCGATGCCGTCCTGGCCGAAGGCGTAATCCTCGGCCAGCGTGGCGACATAGAGGTTCTCGTCGGGCTTCAGCGCCAGCGCCTGGGCCTGCATGTCCATCGACGAGTTGCGCGAGGTCTTGAAGACATAGCGGTTGCTCTCGGGGCCGGTCAGCGAATCGGCGACCGCCGGCTCGACCAGCAGGATGCGCTCGTATTCCTCGGCGATGGGCAGCATCCCCTTGGTCACGCCCGAGGAGGTGCCGCCCACGGCGATCAGCGCGCCGTCGTCGCCGTAAGCCTCGGCGAGCACCGCGCGGGCCACGTCGGGCTTGAACTGGGTGTCCTTGACGATGATCTCGATGGGATGGCCATTGACCTCCATCGTGCCGTTCGTGGCGTATTCCAGCCCCATCTCGAAGCCGGTCTGGGTCTGCTTGGAGAAGGCCTCGAAGGTCGAGCCGGACATGCCGTGCACGAGGGCGATCTTGACCGGGTCCCCGGCCTGGGCGGCGCCGGCAAGGGCGAGGGCCGCAAGGCCGGTCGCGGCCATGCGCAAGAGCGATTTCATTGATTTTCTCCCATGTTGTCGGGCCGTCCCGGCGGCTGCACGGACGCGCCCCTTGGTCCTGGTCACGGGCGCGAGCGTGGCAAAACCGCGGTCCATGCGCAAGCGGGTAGAATTACGCGGATGCCACTCTCGCGGGGCGCGAGGCGCGCGGCCCTCCACTTGACAGCTCGGGGTTTCGCGGCCCAACTGATCCGCGATCGATCCTTGGCAGCCGCCCCCCGCGCGGACGCGGACCGGCATGGCGCCCCACGGCTCCGCCGCCTGTCATCGGTTTGTCACCTGACCGCCGTAACCACACAAAAAGAACACGATCAACAACAAGGAGTTTCCCCGAGATGCGACCCAAGACCCTGCTGGCCTGGCTGGCGGCGAGCACGATGCTGGCCGCGCCGCTGGCCGCCGAGACCGAGCTGACCGTCTATACCGCGGTCGAGGCCGAGGATCTCGCGCGCTATGCCGAGACCTTCAACGCCGCCCATCCCGACATCAAGATCAACTGGGTGCGCGATTCCACCGGCATTGTCACCGCGAAGCTGCTGGCCGAGCGCGACAACCCGCAGGCCGACGTGATCTGGGGGCTGGCCGCGACCTCGCTGCTGCTGCTGAAATCCGAGGGCATGCTCGAGCCCTATGCCCCGGTCGGCGTCGAGAACCTGGACCCGAAATTCGTCGATGACGCCAACCCGCCGGCCTGGGTCGGCATGGATGCCTGGGTCGCGGCGATCTGCTTCAACACGGTCGAGGGCGAGCGGCTGGGCCTGACCCCGCCGACCTCGTGGAAGGACCTGACCGACCCGATGTACAAGGGTCACGTCATCATGCCGAACCCGAACTCCTCGGGCACCGGCTTCCTCGATGTCTCGAGCTGGCTGCAGATCTTCGGCGAGGAGGAGGGCTGGGCCTACATGGACGCGCTGCACGAGAACATCGCGCGCTATACCCATTCCGGTTCCAAGCCCTGCAAGATGGCGGCGGCGGGCGAGATCCCGATCGGCATCTCCTTCGCCTTCCGCGGCGCCAAGTCCAAGGCCGAGGGCGCGCCGATCGACATCATCGTGCCCAGCGAGGGCGTCGGCTGGGACATGGAGGCGACCGCCATCGTCGCCGGAACCGACAACCTGGAAGCGGCGCAGACGCTGGTGGATTTCACCGTCACCAAGGAGGCCAACGAGATGTACAACACCGGCTATGCGGTGGTCGCCTATCCGGGCGTCGCCAAGCCGGTCGAGTTCTTCCCAGAGGGTCTGGTCGATGCGATGATCGACAACGATTTCGAGTTCGCCGCCAACAATCGCGCGGCGATCCTCGAGGAGTGGCAGAAGCGCTACGACAGCAAGTCCGAGGAGAAGTGAGCCTAGGGCGCGGGTGACGGGCGCGCCCGTGCCCGCGCCCGACCCGATCCCGACCGACTGCGGCGGCCAATGCCCGATCCCGGCATTGGCCGTTGCGCGCCGCCCGAGGACCTGCCGCACGTGACGCAAACCGGACCTGCCCCCTATCTGCGCATCGCCAACCTCTGGAAGGCGTTCGGATCGTTCCTGGCCCTGCAGGACGTGACCCTCGACATCGCGGAGGGCGAGTTCGTCTGTTTCCTCGGACCCTCGGGTTGCGGCAAGACCACGCTTTTGCGGGCCATTGCCGGGCTCGACATGCAGAGCCGCGGCAGCGTCGTGCAGGGCGGCAGGGACATCTCGAACCTGCCCCCCTCCGAGCGCGATTTCGGCATCGTGTTTCAGTCCTACGCGCTGTTTCCCAACCTGACCATCGAGCGCAACATCGCCTTCGGGCTGGAGAATGCCGGGCGCAGCAAGGCCGAGATCGCGGCCCGGGTGGCCGAGCTGCTCGACCTGGTGGGGCTGGCCGATCAGCGCCGCAAATACCCCGCGCAGCTCTCGGGCGGGCAGCAGCAGCGCATCGCCCTGGCGCGCGCCATCGCCACCAGCCCGGGCCTTCTGCTGCTCGACGAGCCGCTGTCGGCACTGGACGCGCGGGTGCGGGTGCATCTGCGCCACGAGATCAAGGAGTTGCAGCGCAAGCTCGGCGTGACCACGGTGATGGTGACCCATGACCAGGAGGAAGCGCTGTCGATGGCCGACCGGATCGTGGTGATGAACCACGGCATCATCGAGCAGGTCGGCCCGCCCACCGAGGTCTACCGCGCCCCGGCCTCGCTGTTCGTGGCCGATTTCATCGGCGAGATGAACCAGATCCCGGCGCGGGCGGGGGCCGGGGAGGCGCTGGTGATCGGCGGCGAGACCCTGCGCTGCCGCCCGCACGGCTTTGCCGACGGGGCGCGCGTGGTCGCGGCGATCCGGCCCGAGGACGTGATCCCCCATGCCGGCGCGGCGGGCGCTGCGGGCAACGGCGAGGATGTGACCACCGCCGAGAATGCCTTCGAGGTGATGCTGGACGAGATGGAGTTCCTCGGCTCGTTCTGGCGCTGCCACCTGCAAAGCCCGCGCTTCGGCGGGCAGGACCTGGTCGCCGATTTCTCGATCAACGCGGTGCGGCGCCTGGAACTGGCCGCCGGGGCACCGATGCAGATCGAGCTGCCCCGCGACCGGCTGATGGCCTTCGCGGGTCCGGACGGGGTGGCCCGGTGAGCGTCGCGCGGGCCCAGGCGCTGCCGCCCGGCGTGGCGGTCCGCGGCAAGCTCAGCCGCGACGATCTGATCATGCGCGGTGGGATGCTGGTGATCGCGCTCTACCTCGTGGTCACGCTGGTGCTGCCGCTCTACGCGATGCTGTCGAAATCGCTGACCACCTATCGCTTCGATCTGTCGGGCTACGAGGTGCAGGTCAGCGACGCGGCCGGCGTCTTCGACGGCACGGTGCTGAACGCGGCCGAGCTGAACGCCGCCATCGGCGCCTTCGGCCCGGACGACCTGGCCACCGGATCGGACGGGCGGCTGTCGCTGACCCCGCTCTTCCCCGAGTTCAGCTTCCGCAGCCCGGTGCGCTACAAGGTCCGCAGCACGCAGGACGACGGGCGCCTGCTGATCGGCTCGGAGCTGCACAGCGGCAGCGACTGGGTCGAGCTGGACAGCAACACCTTCCGGCGGGTGCAGATGCGCCCGGTGCGCGCCACCGGCCTGCAGAACTTCGCCGCCTATTTCTCGACGCCGGCGCTGTTCAACTCGATCGAGAACTCGCTGGTGATCGCGGCGATCAGCACCGTGGTGACGGTGGTTCTGGCCTTCTGGTTCGCCTATGCGCTGAACCGCAGCTGCATGCGCTTCAAGGGCGTGTTCCGGCTGATCGCGATGATGCCGATCCTGGTGCCGTCGCTGCTGCCGGGGATCGCGCTGGTCTATCTCTTCGGCAACCAGG
>JAGRMU010000010.1:3689-3956 GCA_020441165.1 Sedimentitalea sp. | reverse complement strand
TCGGTCTTCTTCACCTTCCCGCATGCCTTCATCATCATCTCGACGGCGCTGGCGATCTCGGACGCGCGACTCTACGAGGCGGCGATCGCCCTGCGCGCCAGCCCCTGGCGCACCTTCTGGACGGTGACCATTCCCGGCGCGCGCTACGGGCTGATCTCGGCGGCCTTCGTGGTGTTCAACCTGGTGATCACCGATTTCGGCCTGCCCAAGGTGATCGGCGGGCAGTTCAACGTGCTGGCGGTGGACATCTACAAGCAGGTCATCGGC
>JAGRMU010000010.1:0-3678 GCA_020441165.1 Sedimentitalea sp. | reverse complement strand
TTCGAGATGGGCGCGGTGGTCTCGGTGGTGCTGGTGGTGCCGGCGATCCTTGCCTTCGCCGTGGACCGCGCGGTGCAGGGCCGGCAGGTGGCGCTGCTCTCGGCGCGCTCGGTGCCCTACCAGCCGACCCCGAACCGGCGCCTGGACCGGCTGTTCCTGGCCTATTGCTGCCTGGTGGGCCTGTTCATTGTCGGCATCCTCGCGGTCTGCCAGTTCGCGGCGCTGATCAAGTTCTGGCCCTATGACCTGAGCCTGAGCCTGCGCAACTTCGAGTTCGACCGGATGGACGGCGGTGGCTGGGCGTCCTATTTCAACTCGATCCGCATGGCGCTCCTGACCGCGCTGGCGGGCACGGCGGTGATCTTCTTCGGCGCCTACCTGGTCGAGAAGACCAGCGGTTTCCGGCTGGGGCGGGCGCTCTTCCAGATGGTGGCGATGCTGCCGATGGCGATCCCCGGCATGGTGCTGGGCCTGGCCTATATCTTCTTCTTCAACAATCCCGCCAACCCTCTCAATGCGCTCTACGGGACCATGGCGATCCTGGTGATCTGCTCGATCACCCATTTCTACACCGTCTCGCACCTGACCGCGGTGACCGCGCTCAAGCAGATGGACGGCGAGTTCGAATCGGTCTCGGCCTCGCTCAAGCAGCCGACGATGAAGCTCTTTGCGCGGGTGACGGTGCCGGTCTGCCTGCCGGCGATCCTCGACATCTCGATCTATCTTTTCGTCAACGCGATGACCACGGTCTCGGCGGTGGTGTTCCTCTATGCGCCGAAGACCTCGCTGGCCTCGATCGCGGTGCTGAACATGGACGATGCGGGCGACATCGCGCCGGCGGCGGCGATGGGGATGATGATCTTCTACACCAATGCCGCCGCCCGCATCCTGCACCTGGCCGCCTCGCGCGGGGTGCTGGCGCGCACCCAGGCCTGGCGGTCGCGGTAGCGCGCGGGGGGGGCGTATGAATTTCGCGAGGGTGCGGCCGGGGGCGGAGCCGTGACGGGATCGGCATTGCCAACTTCCCATCGGGGCCGAACTCGGGCAATGCTGCGCCGACCGACCCGGAGATGCCGATGACCTCTGCCCCGACCCCCTTTCCGCCCCCCGCGCAGGGCGAGCCCTGGCTGCTGACCCCCGGCCCGCTGACCACCGCCGCCTCGGTCAAGCAGGCGATGCTGCGCGACTGGGGCAGCTGGGACGAGGATTTCCGCGCCATGACCCGCGACCTGCGCGCCCGGCTGCTGGCGTTGCTGGGGGAGGGGGCGGAGGATTTCGACTGCGTGCCGATCCAGGGCAGCGGCACCTTCGCGGTCGAGGCGATGCTGGGCAGCTTCGTGCCGCGGGACGGCAAGGTGCTGGTGCTGGCCAACGGCGCCTACGGCCAGCGCGCCGCCGAGACGCTGCGCTATCTCGGGCGCGCCCATGTGCTGCTCGACAAGGGTGACTACCTGCCCCCGCGCGGCGCCGAGGTGGCGCGGATCCTCGCGGAAGACCCCGCCATCACCCATGTCATCGCGATCCATTGCGAGACCAGCTCCGGCATCCTCAACCCGGTCGCGGAGATCGCGGAAGCCACCTATGGCACCGGGCGCAAGCTCTTGATCGATTCGATGTCCGCCTTCGGGGCGATCCCGCTGGAGCCGGCCGCGATCCGCTTCGAGGCGCTGGTCTCCTCGGCCAACAAGTGCATCGAGGGCGTGCCCGGCTTCGGCTTCGTCCTCGCCCGCAAGAGCGAGCTGGAGGCGGCGAAGGGCAACAGCCATTCGCTGTCGCTCGACGTGCATGCGCAATGGGCGGCGATGAACCGGACCGGGCAATGGCGCTTCACCCCGCCCACCCACGTCGTCGCGGCCTTCCTCGAGGCGCTGCGCCTGCACGCGGCCGAGGGCGGGGTCGCGGCGCGCGGCGCGCGCTATGGCGCCAACCGCGACGCGTTGGTGGCCGGCATGCGGCGGCTGGGCTTCCAGACGCTGCTGGAGGCCGCGTGGCTGTCGCCGATCATCGTCACCTTCTTCTGCCCGGCCGATCCGAAGTTCGTCTTCGACCGGTTCTACGCGCTGATGAAGGCACGCGGCTTCATCATCTATCCCGGCAAGCTGACCGCCGTGGACAGTTTTCGCATCGGCTGCATCGGGCATCTGGACGCGGCGGTGATGCGGGCGGTGGTCGAGGCCGCTGGCGCCGCCCTGGCCGAGATGGGCGTGGCCTCGGCGGCGCCGCCCGCGGCCGCCCTGGAGGAACGCGCGCGGCTGGGCGCATGAGACAAGCGAAGGACAAGACATGACCGTGAGAGGACCCATCGAAGCGAACGGGCGCGAGTATCCCGCACCGAAGGTGCCCGCCGTGGCGATCTGCCTGGACGGCTGCGAGCCGGAGTATCTGGACGTGGCCATCGCCGAGGGGCTGATGCCCAACCTCGAGCGGATCCGCGCGGCGGGCACCGACCGGCTGGCGCATTCGGTGATCCCCTCCTTCACCAATCCCAACAACCTCTCCATCGCCACCGGCCGCCCGCCCGCCGTGCACGGCATCTGCGGCAACTACCTCTTCGAGCCGGAGACCGGCGAGGAGGTGATGATGAACGACGTGCGCTTCCTGCGCGCGCCGACGATCTTTTCCAAGTTCTACGAGGCCGGGGCGCGGGTCGCGGTGGTGACCGCCAAGGACAAGCTGCGCGCGCTGCTGGGCGCGGGGCTGCGCTTCGACGAGGGGCGGGCGATCTGTTTCTCTTCCGAGCGCGCGGACCAGGCCACGATGGCGGAAAACGGCATCGCCGATGCCAGCGCCTGGCTGGGCCGGCCGGTGCCCGAGGTCTATTCCGCGGCGCTGTCAGAGTTCGTCTTCGCCGCCGGGGTCAAGCTTCTGGCCGAGTTCAAGCCCGACCTGATGTACCTCTCGACCACCGACTACATCCAGCACAAGTTCGCGCCGGACCAGCGGGGCGCCAAGGACTTCTACGCGATGTTCGACCGCTATCTGGGTGCGCTCGACGCCACCGGTGCGGCCATCGTGGTCACCGCCGATCACGGCATGAAGCCCAAGCACCTGGCCGATGGCAGCCCTGCCGTGGTCTATGTGCAGGACCTGCTGGACGACTGGCTGGGCGCGGCGGCGGCGCGGGTCATCCTGCCGATCACCGACCCCTACGTCGTGCATCACGGCGCCCTGGGCAGTTTCGCCACCGCATACCTGCCCGAGGGCGCGGACAGCGCCGGCATCGTCGCCCGGCTGCGAGCGGTGCCCGGCATCACCGATGTGCTGACCCGCGCCGAGGCGGTGGAGCGGTTCGAGCTGCCCGGCGACCGGATCGGCGACATCGTGATGGTCTCGGGCGAGAATGTCACCATCGGCACCTCGGCCCATCGGCACGATCTGGCGGCGCTGACCGAGCCGCTGCGCAGCCACGGCGGATTGACCGAGCAGGAGGTTCCCTTCATCGTCAACCACAAGCTGGACCTGCCGGGTGCGCCCGAGCTGCGCAACTTCGACGCCTTCTTCCACGCGACGCGGGCGGCGGCGCTCTGACCAGGGGGACGAGGCGATGAGCAAGATCGAGATCCGGCACGAGGCCATGCGCATCGGCGGCGAGAAGGTGGTCACCGACAAGGTGATCGAGGTGCGCTATCCCTATACCGGCGAGGTGGTGGGCACGGTGCCGGCGGGCACCGCCGAGCA
>JAGRMU010000542.1 GCA_020441165.1 Sedimentitalea sp. | reverse complement strand
ACACGCCGCAAGAAGCAGAGGAGGCCTTCTATGCAAGCGTGGACGCTGACGAAAAAGTAGCCTAATCAGTGAACCAGAAACTCTCCGGTGAACCCGGGGCGCTTCAGTACCGGCATCTGTCGAACACCGGAAAACCGCAACCGCGTGTGCTCGCCGCCATCGCGCACTCCTCCTGCAAGCCGCAAATGCCGCCGCGCGAAAGATGCGACCGCTTTCTTAGAGCGCCTCAGCCGAAGCCTGGGGCGACAGCTGAGACTTTACCTGACGAAGCGGGCTCGGACCTGTTGCGCCGAGCCCGGCAGCGTTCCCGTCCGGAGGCGGGAGCCGGGGTGGCTCCGAATGAGTTGGCGCGTCGGGCCTCTGTTTTTCATTCTTGCGGAGGGGGCTGGCACGGGGTGGGCAGGTATGCCAGCCTGGAAAACGGAGGATCTGCTGCCCAAAGGCTCGACGGGTTGTCTCGCGCCGGGACAGGGCGTCGCCTCTCAATCGAGACGGCTCCTTCCGCGCGGGTGACGGTGCCTTGAAGCTCTCGCGTCAGGAACGGCCGCGGGCCAGTGTAAGGAGACCCGACCAGCGGCAGCCCGGCCGCCAGCGGTATGGCTCCGATGGTTTGCGGCGTCACTAAGTCGATGCGGCTGCTGTTCGCCACGATCTGTTCGCAATTGTTGGTTTAACGGGTGTTGGTCAGTGTGAGTCTGAGCAACGGATCGATGATGTCGCTGAGATCGAACGTTGCAGTCCCATCGTAGTGGAAAGCTTCAGCGCGGCGGTTTTGTCCACGATCAGCCCATCGATGGCTGCCGTGCTCTTGCGATGGTCCGAATTCGAAGGGCTTCCTTTCGCGATCAGGCCGGGACCGCCATGGCGATGCGCCGATAGCCTGCCTGGCCATGATAGAAGCCGTTGCTGAACGCTGCATCGGCGCAGAGATCGTGCAGCGAGGCGTTCGCCTCTTCCACGGACACGGCCTCGTCCAGCAGGCCCCGGAACACGGACGCGACCGCCGCCATGTCCACGGCCTGCGGCATCAGCCGCAGGTGGGTGACGCCGTCGCGCACCAGCCGGCCGGATTCGGGCAGCAGCGCGAGATAGCTTTCGGATTGGGTCTGGATGCCGTTCACCCGCAGGATCGCCCGGTCGTCCGTGGTGCGCAACGGCAGCCCGTCGGCATCCTCCTCGCAGACGAACTGGCAATTGTCCTTGGTACGGCCATGGGCGCGGGCGTGATAGCAGCGCGCCGACACCGCGAGGGAGAGGCGGCCGAAGACCTGCACCTCGACGCCCAGGCCAAGGTTGCGCGCCGCCTGCACGGCGACGGCGATGGCCGGGGCGGGCAACTCGGCGGGCAGGCAGACATGGGTCGCACCCCGCCCGGCCATCCAGGCGATGGTCGCCTCGTTGTAGGCGTTCATGAACGGCCCGATGCGATGGGCGCGCGTGCCCCGCGCGTAAAGGCCCGCGGCGTTGTTGATCTCGATCTCGTGGGTCTCCATGCCGGCAAGGTCCTCGGTCGCCTTGCGCTCGCGCTTCAGCATGACCTCGGCCAGCGTCGACAGGATCACCGTCTTGCCCGCGCGCTCCAGCCGCTCGATCGTGGCGGGCAGATCGGCCTCCTGGAACGGCGCGCGCTTGGAGCAGATCACCTCGCCCAGGTAGACCTCGTCCAGCGGCGCCTCGTCGGCGATGCGCGCGTAGAAGTCGCGGCGCGCGTCGGCGGACCAGTGATAGGCAATCGGGCCAAGCGTCAGTTTCGTCGTCATCGCCATCACCGCCATTTCTTCGTCTCGAACGCGCCTTGCGTCTGTTTCTGCCCTTCGGTCAGCGCAACCAGGTCGGCCATGTTCGCCGGCCGGCCGGCGCGAATGTCGTCCACGGCCCGCCGAAAGGCCGTGACCACCCCGCGCACATAGCTCTTCGAGCGTTGCCGCCCCTCGATCTTGAAGGCGTGAACACCGGCCTCGATCAGCTCGGGCAGAAGCCGCGACAGGTTGAGGCTCACCGGTTCCTCGAAGGCATAATAGCCCTCGGGCCTGTGCGGCGCGGTATAGCGGCCCTTGCAGATCGTGGGGTAGCCGGCCTTCTCGGCGGGGCCGAAGCAATCGATGGTGAACCCCGCAAGCTGCGAGGACATCGAGCCGTCCTCGTGACGTGCGTAGGCGACGTCGGAGGCCGGAGAGCAGACACCGTCCATGTTGGTGGATTGCCCGGTCAGATAGTTGGTCAGGCTGCACCGTCCCTCGACCATCAGCCCGTGGTTGCCGAAGATGAAGGTCTCGATCTCGCAGGGGATCTCGCGGCGGATCTGGCGGATCTCGGGGATCGTCAGGATGCGCGGCAGGACGACGCGCCGGACGCCGAAATTCTCGCAGTAATAGCGGATCGCCTCAGGGCTTGAGGCCGCGGCCTGCACCGAGAGGTGCAGCCGGATGCCGGGATGGGTCCGCGCGATGTAGTCGGCCACGCCCATGTCGGCGACGATGAAGGCGTCAACGCCCAGACGCGCGCCGGTATCGGCCGCTTGACGCCACAGGTCCACCTTGCCGGCCGGGGGATAGGTGTTCAGCGCCAGCAGCACCTTGGCGCCCTTGTCATGCGCGTAGGCGACGGAGGCCGCCAGTTCCTCGGGGGTGAAGTTCAGTCCCGGGAAGTTCCGCGCGTTGGTTGCGTCCTGGAACCCGCAATAGACGGCATCGGCGCCGGCATCGACGGCGGTGCGCAGGGCGGCGGGCGTGCCGGCGGGGCAGATCAGTTCGGCAAGGCTCATCTGGCGGTGCTCTCCTTGGGGTGGGCGTCATAGGCGCGGCGCAGGCGGGCGAGGATCGCGCGGCCCGGCGGCCCGAACATCGCGGCCGTCTCCTCGGCGATGGAGCCGTCGATGTCATCGAGCGCGTTGCGCAGCCGCACCACGGCCTCGGTGTCGCCCGAAACCTCGAGATCGCGCGAGAAGAAGGCGGCATCGCCATCCTCTTCGGAGTCGATCAGTTCCAGCAGCAGCATGAACCGCCCCCGGATGACCGCGCCACCCCGTGGCGCCGCATCGCGCGGCACGGCGCGGAAGACGAGCGCTTGCGGGTCGGGGCGCAGGTGCAGCGCGAAGGGCAGTTCCACCGGATCGATCAGGAAATCGGTGGTCTGATGGGGTCCCAGCCGCGCGAAGAGGGACGGGTGCCGGTCGGCGATCCGGCGGACGACGCGGGACAGAAGCGGCTGGACGAGCGTGCAGGCGAGCCGCGAGACGACGGCCGTCCCGGGCCTCGTCGCATGGGGGGCGGAATGGGCGCTGAGGCTCATGGTCGGGACTCCTGTTCTGCGCACGCTCTGGTCCGGGTCACGATAAGATCCCACCGCAAGTCTTGGGGGTGTGGTTGGATCGCCGGCAGCCGCGCCGCGCGGAGCGCGATGCCTGTCCTGCGCGACAGCCCGTCTGGCGAGGTGATGTCCCTGGCATCGCCGCCCGCGGTCTTTCGTGTCGGGGCGACCCGGCCGGGCGATGCCGTCCGGCGCGTGTCATGCGGCTGGGCATGACCGATACGGACCCGCGCCGCTGTCCTCTTCGCGGGCTGGTGCATTCACGCCGTCTCCGCGCGCTCGGCGGCGGCATGCACCATCGCCTGGCACCAGTCGAAGATCGCCGTCTCATCGGGGGGCAGGGCGATGGACATGCCCTCCGAGAACCGCTCGAAAGCGGCCCGGTGGGTCTCGGACAGACCGATCAGGACCGGCACGCCGCGGCCCAGCGCCTCGGCGATCAGGGCGCGAAATCCGCGCCCCTCCGCCTCGCCCAGGCCGAACTTGTTGAGCACGACCAGGTCGGCCCCCTCGGCGGCCAGGCGCGCGGTCGCAAGGCCGACGGCTTCCTCGAAGGCGCCGGCATCCATCCGGCAGGCGGTCGAGCCGGCCCCGAGGTCCTGGGTGATCCGGACGACCGGCCCATCGGGAAGCAGCCGCAGATCGGCGTCGCAATGCCCGTTGCCGCCGCCCGGCGCGACGGGCCGCAGCGCGCCCGCGACGCGGAACCCGGCAGCGATGGCCCGCGTCACCACGGCATCGAGCAGCCGGTCCGTCGCGCCGCGTTCGGGCGATGTCACACTCGCAAGCGTCATCGGCTCACCTCACCCCTGCTCGAACTGCGGAAAGAGCACGTCGTTTTCCAGCCGCATGTGCGCCTCCAGATCGGCGATGAACGCCTCGAGACCGGCATAGAGGGCGGTCCATGTGCCGCAGGCCCCCTGCGGCAAGATCAGACCGCCGGTCAGGCGGCGGATCTCCGCGACCTCGGCGGCGTGATCGTCGTGATCGGCGCGCATCACCCTGATCGGGTTCGCAATGCCGGGAGCGCCGCCCTTGCGGATGGCCGGGAAGAGGATCAGCTCCTCCTTCTTCATGTGAACCTCCATCTCGCCGATCATGCGGCGCAGAAGCGCCGAGAGACCTTCGGGCACGCCATCGGTGCCGCGGTGCACGGTCTCGACCCTTTGCGCCATCTCGGCCAGGGGCGGCAGCTGTTCGCGATGACGCGCGTGATAGCGGGTCTCGATATGGCGGGTCAGGTCGGCAGCATCGTGGAGCGGGGCGACATCGGTCATGGGGGCATCCTCTGGTCAGCGCAAGGCGGGAACGGCATCCGGGGCGGCCTGCGCGTCGCGCACCGCCAGATGCAGCGAGCGGGCGATGCGTTCGGCGCGACGCGTGACATGCGCCGCGCCCGCCGGCGTGCAGGTCTCGCGCGCCGTGGCGCGAAACAGCTCGAGCCAGCGCTCGAAATGGCCGGCGTCGAGCGGCAGGGGCGTGTGCGCCGGCACCGGCTGGCCGTGGTAGCGCCCCGTCATCAGGGCGACCGAGGACCAGAAGTCGACCATGCGCGCAAGGTGCGGCGCCCAGTCGGTGATGCGTGCGGCAAAGATCGGCCCCAGCAACGGATCGCGACGGACCTTGTCGTAGAACCCGTGCACGAGCGCGCGCAGCACCGCCTCGTCGAGGCCGGTATCGGCCATGATCGCCGCGGTCATCTGCGGCCGTGCGGAGGCGATCTTGGGGGGCGCGTCGACACTGGTCATGGAAATCTCGCAATCGCTGCTTGCATTCGAACCTATGGCTGGTAATGGGTATTGTAAATACCAATTCCACGGCGAAAACCAGCGACCATGCGCCTCACCTCGTTCACGGATTATGGCCTGCGCATGCTGATGCGCATGGCAAGCACGCCGGAGCGCGCATATTCCACCGCCGAGCTTGCGGAGGAGTTCGACCTCTCGCGCAACCATCTCGCCAAGATCATGCAGCATCTCGCCCGCGCCGGCCTGATCGAGACGCGCCGCGGCGGCGGTGGCGGCGCGCTCCTTGCCCGCAAGCCCTCCGACATCCGGCTCGGCGCCGTCGTCCGGTCTCTCGAGGAAGACCACGTGCTCGTCGAGTGCCTGGGCGCGGGCGGCAACAGCTGCGTGATCGACGGGCGCTGCCACCTCAAGGCGCGCATGAGGTCGGCCGAAGCCGCCTTTTTCGCCGACCTCGACCGCGCCAGTCTGGCCGATATCGCGCTCGACCCGACGCAGGCCCGGTAGCCACGGTTCGTCCGCGCCGCTGTCGGGACGTCGTCAGAGGGCCGGGTGCCGCCGCGTTGCCCAAAATCCGGGGGACGCTGCGGGGTCAGCGCCAACGCGAAGCCTGGCGCCAGACCGATCCCCGCGGGAAGCGCTACATCCCGGGGCAGATCGACGATATCGAGGATCACCGACGGCGCGCGCCACCTTGCGATTTGCCGCGCGCGCGGCGCCCTCGGCTCGCTATGACCGGAAGATCGGCGCGAGACCGCATTTCAACGGCATCTTCGGGTCCGCCCGGTTGTGCCAGCGGGCTTGGTTGCGTGCTCCAGGTCTCGCCCGAGCGTTTCCGGTCAGTTCCCGTCACCCGAGAGCATGGCCCAGGCCGCAGCATAGGCCGTGGCGGCAGGCATGGAAGCGGCCAAACCTCCGGGTCGCGTATTCCCTTGCCGTCGCTGCCCTGACCAGGTGCGCGGCCGGAGGCTACCCGTCGCGGTCGAGTGCCGGGCAGGAGCGGACGGAGTTCTTCGCCCCTCCGGTCGATCGGGGTCGCGCCGGTGGGCGCGGATGAGAAGAGGTCGGGAAACAGGTCTTCGAAGTCGGCTTTGCAGATCATCATGTCTCCGGGCCTTTCTGAACGGAAGGGGCATCTGGCAGGGGCGTCTCGCGTCAGCGGGACTTGGTGGCCCGATGGTCGGGCAGGGCGGCGTTCAGGCCGCCCTCCGGGATGGGTCCCGCTCATTTTCGGCCGACGTGGCGGTCGACGCGAGCGGTACCATCGCAAGCTCGGCGACCGCAGCGCCAATTGCCGG
>JAGRMU010000541.1 GCA_020441165.1 Sedimentitalea sp. | reverse complement strand
AAGCCCTTGCCCTGCGCCCCTGCCCCCATCGCCGCAATCGACACCGGCACATAGGGCGGGCGGAAGGTGGTGGTGCCGGTTTCGGGAATGCCGCGCCCGGTGATGTCCGCCAGCACCGCCAGCGCCGCCACGTTCGAATTCTTGCCCTGGTCGGTGGCCATGCCTTGCGTGGTGTAACGCTTCATGTGCTCGACCGAGCGGTAGGCCTCGGTCGCCGCCTGCCTGACGTCCTTGACGCAGACATCGTTCTGGAAATCGAGCCAGGCCCGGCCCCGCCCCGGCACCGCCCAGAGCGGCGCGATGGCATAGGGGTCGTCCTCGGCGGCCGGGGGCGCGATTTCGGGCGCCGCCTTGCCCAACGCCTCCAGCGCCGCGCCGGCGGCGTCCAGCCCCTCGCGCAGGCAGGCGGCGGTCGAGAAGGCGCCGTTGCAGGCCCCCGCCAGATGCAGCCCGGGCACCGCGCCGGGCGTCGGCACGAAGGCCAGGATGTCCTGCCGCCAGGTCGGCCGCCCGTTCAGGTGGCAGGTCAGGTGCACGGTCGGGTTCCAGCCCCCCGACATCGCCAGGCAGTCGGTCTGCAGCCGGTCCTCGCCGCCGACCGAGCGGACGGTGATGCTCTCGAGCCGCTTGCGGCCCTGGCTGCCGCAGACCTGGGCGCCGGCGATCACCCGGAAGTCCTTCGATTTCGGGGCGTCGTGGCGGCTGTCGATCAGGGCCGCAACATGCACTCCGGCGGCCACCAGGTCGCGCGCCGTGCGATGCGCGTCGTCGGTGTTGCCGAAGACCGTCAGGGTCCGGCCCGGCACCACGCCCCAGCGGTGCAGATAGGCGCGCACCGCGCCGGCGGTCATGATCCCGGGCCGGTCGTTGTCGCGGAAGGCCACCGGGCGCTCGATGGCGCCGGCGGCCAGCACCGCCTGCTTCGCGACGATCCGCCAGAAGGTCTCGAGCGGGGCGCCATCGCCGCGCGCGCCGGTATGATGGCGCACCCGTTCGAGCGCGCCATAGGTGCCGCCGTCATAGGCACCGGTCACCGCGGTGCGCGGCATCAGGCGCACGTTCTCCATCGCCGCCAGTTCGGCGACGATCTCCTCGGCCCAGGCCGCGCCGGGCCGGCCCGCCACCTCCAGCCGCTCGGCCAGAAGCCGCCCGCCGAAGCGGCTGTCCTCCTCGGCCAGGATCACGTCGGCCCCGGCCCGCCCGGCGCGCAGCGCCGCCATCAGACCGGCCGGGCCGGACCCGATCACCAGCAGATCGCAGAACGCCCAGGCCCGCTCATAGCGGTCCGCGTTGCGCTCCTGCGAGAGCGCGCCGAGACCGGCAGCGCGTCGGATCATCGGCTCGTAGAGCTTTTCCCAGAAGGCGGGCGGCCACATGAAGGTCTTGTAATAGAACCCCGCGCCGAGGAACGGCGC
>JAGRMU010000114.1:11702-12870 GCA_020441165.1 Sedimentitalea sp. | reverse complement strand
GCGCTCAAGGACCAGATCGCCCGCGACCGCGCCCAGGGCTTCGCCTGGAGCGCGGGCAATTTCGAGACCGGCATCGGCTCCTGCGCGGTGCCGGTGCTCGACCACGACGGCACCGTGCGCGCCGCCCTCAACGTCACCGGCCCGGTGGACCGGTTCGTGCAGGACAGCCCCGGCGGCCGCGCCATCGTCACCGCGCTCCAGGAGGCATCCGAGGCGATCTCGCAGTCCCTCGGCCGGCGGCCCGAGGCAGCGGCGGGTTGAAGAGCACTCGCGCTTGGGGATCGCGTCCGGCCGCGAAACGCCCCCCACCGCAATGGATCATGCCAGACCCAAGGGACGCGGAACCATCCCGTCCCGGCACAAAGGATCGCGCCCGGCGCGAGGGCGGGGCGATGCAATCGCGCCCGCGTCGCGCCAGAGGCGCGCGTTCCGCGCGGGCGGGGCGGGTCGGGCGCGATCCGGGCCTGGCGCTCCGGTGGGACCTGCAAAGAGCGTCCGTTTTTCGACGGTCGGAGGGGCGCGCTTCGACAAGCGTCGAGGTGAACCCGTCCCCGTCAAGACCCGCGCAAGCCCGCCGCACGCCCCGTTAACCCCGCCCCATCACCGATCCACGCACCGACGCGATACCGACGCAATACCGACGTGATACCGACACGCCAAAACCGCCCCATCGCCCTTGTTAACAAGGCCGCACGGTGAGTCGGTCCGATTCTCCCGCTCAGGGCTCGGATTTGCTCATCGGCACCACGTTCTGCGGCGCCTCCGGCGCGATCTCCTCGAAGTCGAAACTGTCCAGCCGCAGCGCCCGCCGCCCCGCCTTGTCGGCGCTGACCTTGATGTCGGCGATGTCCTTGGCGGCCTGCCCGAAATGCCGGTCGAGGTTGATCACCCGGTCGCCCAGCCGCTCCACGTCCTTGTGCAGCATGCCCAGCTCGCGCCGGATCGCGCCCGCCTGCTCGCGCATCCGCGCGTCCTTGAGGATCGCCCGCATGGTGTTCAGCGTCGCCATGCAGGTGGTCGGCGAGACGATCCAGACCCGTGCTGCGAAGCCCTCGCGTACCACGTCGGCGAAATTGGCGTGCAGCTCGGCATAGACCGCCTCCGAGGGCAGGAACATCAGCGCCCCGTCGGCGGTCTCGCCCTCGATGATGTAACGCTCTGAAATCGC
>JAGRMU010000114.1:11561-11693 GCA_020441165.1 Sedimentitalea sp. | reverse complement strand
GCGCCCGTACCGCCCCCCGCATCTGCCGCGCCGCCTCGGTCTGCTCGCGCGGGGTGCCCGCCTGGCGCAGCGCCTCGTAGGCCTCCAGCGGGAACTTGCTGTCGATCACGATCGGCCCCGGCGGATTGGGCA
>JAGRMU010000114.1:0-11478 GCA_020441165.1 Sedimentitalea sp. | reverse complement strand
ACGATGTCGTTCAGCTGGATCTCGCCGAAGGCGCCGCGGGTCTGCTTGTTGCTCAGGATGTCCTGCAGGCTGAGGACGTCGCCCGACAGCTTGGTGATGTTGTCCTGCGCCTTGTCGATCGCCGCCAGCCGCTCGCCCAGCGCCGAGAGCGAGGTGGCCGTCTGCTTGCTCGAGCCGTGCAGCGTGTCCTTCATCCGCTCCTGCATCTCGGTCAGCGCCCGGTTCTGGCGCATGGCATTGTCCGCCAATCGGTCGCTCATCTGCTGCTGCACCGAGGCCAGCCGCGCCTCGACGGTCTGGATCACCTGCGCCTGGGCGTTGGTCTGGGTGTCCGACACGGTCTGCAAGCCGCCGCGCAGCTGCTCCTGGCCCATGCCCAGCTGCTGGACATGCCCGCCGAGCAGCGCCAGCTGCCGGGCCAGCGGCTCGGCCATCCGCGCCGAACGCCGCGCCGCGCTCAGAGACGCGATCAGCAGCACCAGGATCAGCAGCACCAGCCCCGCCGCGGCGAGGACGGCGATCACGTAAGGGTCCTGCAGCGCATAGGTTTTTCCGGCGATCTCGATCATCGGCGTCCGAACAGCCGCTCGATGTCGGCCAGCTTGAGCTCCACGTAAGTCGGCCGGCCGTGGTTGCACTGGCCGGAATGCGGCGTCGCCTCCATCTCGCGCAGGAGCGCGTTCATCTCCTCGGCCCGCATCCGCCGCCCCGCGCGCACCGAGCCGTGGCACGCAACGCGGCTGAGGATCGCCTCGAGCCGCGCCTGAACGGTCTGGCTGGCACCCAGATCGGAAAGCTCGTCGAGGATGTCGCGCAGCATCGCACCGGCATCGACCTCGCCCAGCAGCGCGGGGGTCTCGCGCACCGCCACGGCGCTGCCGCCGAAGGGCTCGATGGTCAGGCCGAGGCGCGACAGGTCCGCCGCGATCTCCAGCAGCTGCGCGCAGTCACCGGCGGAGAGATCGACGATCTCGGGGATCAGCAGCGCCTGCGCCGCGATGCCGGTCTCGGCCATCTGCCGCTTGAGCCTCTCGTAGACCAGCCGCTCATGCGCGGCGTGCTGATCGACGATCACCATGCCGGTTTCGGTCTGGGCGATGATGTAATTCTCGTGCAGCTGCCCGCGCGCCGCGCCGAGCGGGCAGCTTTCGGCGGCCCTCTCATCCGGGGTTTGCATGTCCTCGACGGGCCGGGCAAAGACCGGCGCGGTCTCGGAAAATCCCGTCTGGGCCGGGCGCGACCAGGCAGCGGGGCGATCCATCTGGTAGACGCGCGCCGCAGTCGGTTCGGGGCGCATGGCGCCCAGCGTCGCCGCCGCCACGGTGCTCGAGGCGCGGTGCCCGGCCTCGGCCAGCGCATGGCGCAGGCCCGAGACGATCAGCCCGCGCGCCAGCCCCGGATCGCGGAAGCGCACCTCGGACTTCGCCGGGTGCACGTTGACATCCACCAGCGCGCCCGCGCAGTCGATGAAGAGGGCGGCGGCTGGATGCCGGTCGCGCGAGAGCAGATCGGCATAAGCCGCGCGCAGCGCGCCGGTCAGCATCCGGTCGCGCACCGGGCGGCCGTTGACGAAGAGATATTGCGCCACCGCCGCGCCGCGCGAATAGGTCGGCAGCGCCGCCAGCCCGGTCAGGCGCAGACCTTCCCGCTCTGCGTCGATGCGCAGCGCGTTCTCGGCAAACTCGCGCCCCAGCACCCCTGCCAGCCGGCGGTCCAGCGCGTCGAAGAGATCGCCCTGCTCGGGATCGGCACGGAACACCAGCCGCCCCTCGCCGCCGCCCGAGACGTCGCGCAGGGTGAAGCCCACGGCCGGCTCTGCCATGGCGAGGCGCCGCACCACGTCCGCCACCGCCTGGGCCTCGGCCCGGTCCGAGCGCATGAATTTCAGCCGCGCCGGGGTCGCGAAGAAGAGATCGCGCAGCTCGACCACCGTGCCGGCACGCAGCGCCGCCGGCTTCACTGTGCCCAGCGTGCCGCCCGCGACCGCGATGCTGGCCGCCTCGGCGCCCGGCACCCGGCTGATGATGGTCAGCCGGCCGACCGCGCCCAGCGAGGGCAGCGCCTCGCCGCGAAAGCCGAAGCTGTGGATGTTCAGCAGGTCCGAGCCGTCGATCTTCGAGGTCGCATGGCGGGCCAGCGCGAGCGGCAGATCCTCCGCCGCGATGCCGCAGCCGTCATCGGTGACCCGGATCAGGGTCTTGCCGCCATCGGCGATCTCGACGGCGATGCGCGCGGCGCCGGCATCGAGCGCGTTCTCGACCAGTTCCTTGACCGCCGAGGCCGGGCGCTCGACCACCTCGCCGGCGGCGATGCGGTTGATCGCCGCCTCGTCCAGCTGGCGAATGACGGGGCGTTCCTGGCCTATGTTGCGGTCGTGGCGTGTCATACCCCTACACTTAGCATGAATGCGCGCGATTCTGCCACCCGTCTCCCGCGCGATTCCCCTTGGGTCGTAGCCCTGCGGGATTCGCCCGTCCTCACCCCTCCGAAGGCGCCTGCGAGGCAGGGCGGTGACCGGAATGCGGCGGGATCCGGGCCACGTGGCAGGCATTGTACGGGCAGGCGCGCCAAAGCCCGCGCGCGCCGGAGATTGGCCGCGGATCGGGCCGGGTTAACGGAGAATTGAGTCAAGTTTTGCGAAAACCCGCGCCGTGCTGGCAGACTGCAAGGTGTTCGTAACGAGTGACTTCCTTTGCCTTCACCAGCGTCAGCCAGTGCCATGCCAGACTCGACCCCGTTTCCCGACTCTCTTCCCGGTCCGCAAGGATCGGGCCCGGGCAAGGGTCTGGACTGCGAGACCGCGGTTCTCTACCGCGCGGTGCTCGGCCCGGTCTTCGACCGGGCCGAGACCTGGCCGGCGCTGGTGGAGCGTCTGGCGGCCAAGGGCTTCGGGCTGGCGATCCGCGGCGGCCGCCTGATGCTGACCCGCACGGACAGCGGCGGCGCGATCTGCACGGCGCGGTTCCTCGGCCATTCGCTGCCCGATCTGGCGCAGCGCCTGGGCAAGCCCGCCATCGTGCCCTGCCGGGGGCGCATTGCCGCCGGCGAGTTCCGCATCAAGCGCTCGGGCGGCTGACCGTTCAGCCCTGCCCCGGCGCCCCGACCCGGGTGCGGCACGGCCCGAACAGCGCCGCCAGCGCCAGGATCACGCCCGAGACGGTGGCGATCATCCCCGCCGCGCTGACCGCGTCGCGCCCGCCCAGCCAGAGCGGCCCGTAGCCCGCCAGCACATAGCCCAGCACCGCCGCGAGCACCGCGAAAAGCACGCTCCAGCCGATCTGCCGCTCCAGCCGGTTGGTCATCAGCCGCGCCGCCGCCGGCGGGCAAATGAACATGGCGATGACGATGATCGAGCCGACCGCGTCGAAGGCCGCCACCGCCGCCACCGCCGCCACGATCACCAGCGCCATGCCGAGCGCGCCGGTGCGGATGCCCAGGGTGCGCGCGAACCCCTCGTCGAAGGTCGACAGTTTCAGCGGCCGCCAGAAGAACGCGGTGAACAGCGCCACCACCACCAGCGTCGCCGCCATCCGCGGCAGTTCGGGCGGCAGGTAGCGCAGCGCCTCGATGTCCCAGAGCGAGGCCCAGCCGGTCGCGTCCAGCCAGATCAGGCTTTCCAGGTTGCCGTAGAGCGCGTGCTCGACGTCGAGATGCACGCTCGAGGTGTCCGATTGCTCCAGGAGCAGCACGCCGGCCGCGAACATCGACGTGAAGACCACGCCCATCGCCGCCCCCGGCTCGATCCTGCCCAGCCGGCGGATCGCCTCGATCAGCACCACCGCCAGCACCGCGGCGCCGGCGGCGCCCAGCATCATCGGCCAGGTCGAGATCACCCCGGTGACCAGGAAGGCCACCACGATGCCGGGCAGCACCACGTGGCTGATCGCGTCGCCGATCAGCGCCTGTCGGCGCAGCAGGAGGAAGTTGCCGGGCAGCGCGCAGGCCACAGCGGCGAAGATGCCGATCAAGAGCGGCGGCAGCGACAGGGGAACGAACTCGGCGCCGCTCATGCCGGCACCCCCTTCGGGCCGCCGAGCCGGGCGTCGATCTCGGCGATCTGGTCGCGGGTCAGCACGGTCTCGATCTCGCGCAGCCCGTCATAGAGCGCCGCCGCCGCCTCGAAGGCCAGATCGGCGCGCACCACCTCCCAGCGCTTCTCGTCGCGCAGCGCCTTGGCGGCGCGGGCACGGCCGCGCTCGGTGGCGATGCCGTCGGCGCGGGCCAGCCCGGCGCGGCGCAGCAGGCGCAGCGTCAGCCGCTCGTAGATCGGCTGGCCCTGGGCGAGGGCCAGCAGGCCCTGCCGCAGATGCACCCGGCGCTGGAAGCGCAGGTGCCGCAGCACCGCCGCCAGCACCCCGCGCCCCGGCGCCAGCAGCAGCGAGGCCGCGAAAAGGGCAAAGCCGACCAGAACGATGATCGGCCCGGTGGGCAGGTTCGGCGCCGAGGCCGAGATCGCCGCGCCGACATAGCCCGCCAGCCCCCCGAAGAGACCCGCCAGCAGCACCACCCGGTCCGAGCGGTCGGTCCAGAACCGGGCGGTGACGGCAGGGATGATCAGCAGCGCCACGATCAGGATCAGGCCGACGATCTTCAGCCCCACGACGGTGACCGCCATCACCAGGCCCATCATCGCCAGATCGATCCGCGCCACCGGCACGCCGCGGGCCATCGCATATTCGGGATCGAAGGCGACCAGGGTCATCGGCCGGCGCAGCGCGAGGATCAGCGTCAGTACCAGCGCGCCGCCGAGCGCGATCACCGCCGCATCGGCGCGCAGCATTCCGGCGGTCGAGCCCAGAAGGAAGCTCTCGAGCCCCGCCTGCCGGCCCGCGCCCAGGGTCTGGATCACCGTCAAAAGCACAATCCCGATGCCGAAGAACACCGACAGCACCGCGCCGATCGCCGCATCCTCGGCGAGCCGGGTGTGGCGGGTCAGCCAGTTCAGGCAGAGAAGCCCGATCCCTGCCGAGAGCGCCGATCCGGCCATCAGCCCGAAGAGGCTGCGCCCGTCGCCGCCCATCCAGACCATCACGATGAAGGCCAGCCCGACGCCGGGCAGGGTCGCATGGCTGATCGCATCGCTGACCAGGGCGCGCTTGCGCAGGAAGAGGAAGGTGCCGGTAGACCCCGCCGCGATGCCCAGCAGCGTCGCGCCGATCGCCACCAGCGTGGCGTTGTATCCCAACTGCAGCAGCAGCGCGTCGGCGATCATCGGATCAGACCAGCGCGCGGGCCAGCTGGTCCACCTGCGCGGTGGCCAGGCGGCCGCCATAGGTCGCCTGCAACGCCTCGGCGGTGAAGGCCTCGGCCACCGGACCCTCGGCGATCTTCGTGGTGTTGATCAGGAAGACGTTGTCGAAATACTCGGTCACCGTGGCCAGATCGTGATGCACCGCCACCACCGTCCTGCCCTCGGCGCGCAACGATTTCAGCACCGCGATGATCGCCTTCTCGGTCGCCGCATCGACCCCGGCGAAGGGCTCGTCCAGCAGGTAGAGATCGGCGTCCTGCGCCAGGGCGCGCGCCAGGAACACCCGCTGCTGCTGGCCGCCCGAAAGCTGGCCGATCTGGCGGTCCGCGAACTCGGCCATCCCGACCCGCGCCAGGCACTCCTCGGCGCGGGCGAGATGGCTCTTGCGCACCCGGCCCAGCAGGCCGAGCTCGCGGTAGAGGCCCATCATCACCACGTCGATCACCCGCGTCGGGAAATCCCAGTCGACGCTGGCGCGCTGCGGCACATAGGCGATGCGGGCGCGCTGCGCCGCCAGCGGGCGGCCGAAGACCTGCACCTGCCCGGAAAGCGGCGCGACGATCCCCAGCGCCGCCTTCAGCAGCGTCGACTTGCCGGCACCGTTGGGGCCGATGATCGCGGTCATCTCGCCGGCCCGCACGGTCATGTCGACCGAGAACACCGCCGGCTTCTGGCCGTAGGAGACGGTCAGGCCACGAATCGCCAGCGGGCTCTCGGCCGGCACGGGCCGCGCCAGGGTGGTGCCTTTGGTACTCGCAAGTTCCAGTGCCATCTCAGATCCCCGCCGACAGCTTGCCATCCATCCCGCGCTCCGGGACATCCGCTCCCAGCGCGCCGGCGATGACGGTGACGTTGTGATCGATCATGCCGAGATAGGTGCCTTCATAGCTGCCGTCGGGGCCCATCGCGTCGCTGTAGAGCTCGCCGCCGATGCGCACCTGATGGCCGCGCGCCGCCGCGCCCTCGATCAGCGCGCGGATGTTGCGGTCCGAGACCGAGCTTTCCACGAAGACGGCGGCGATCTGCCGGGTGACCAGCAGGTCGACCAGCGCGCTGATCCGGTTCAGGCCGGCCTCGCTCTCGGTCGAGATGCCCTGGATGCCCAGCACCTCGAACCCGTACTGCGCTCCGAAATAGCCGAAGGCGTCATGGGCGGTGACCAACACCCGGGCGCTCTCGGGCACGCGCGCGAGGCTCGCCGCGGCATAGTCCGCCAGCCGGTCCAGCGCGGCCAGATGCGCCGCGGCATTGGCGGCGAAGACCTCGGCCGCTTCGGGGCGGGTTTCGGTCAGCGCGCGTTGCACCTCGCGCACCACGCCCTTCCACAGCACCGGGTTCATCCAGACATGCGGGTCGAACTTGTCGGCATAATCGTCATGGCCGCGCAGCACCGCGCGCGGCAGCGCCTCGGCCACCGCCACGACGTTGCGCTTGCGGCCGAGATCGCGAAAGAACTCCTCCATCTGCGCTTCGAGGTAAAGCCCGTGCCACAGCACCAGGTCGGCCCGGGTCATCGCCACGATGTCGCTGCGGGTCTGCCGGTAGGAATGCGGATCGACCCCCGGCCCCATCAGCGCGGTGACCTCGACCTCGGCGCCGCCGACCTGGCGGGCGGCATCGGCGATCATGCCGGTGGTGGCCACGACCCTGAGCGGCGCCGCGTCCGCGGCCCGCGCCCTGCCCGATGGCAGCAGCAGCGCCGCCAGCGCGCCGGCCAGCGCCGCGCGCCGCGTCAGTTTCGTCTCAAGGGTCTCGACCTGTGCCATGGGGAGAATATGAGAGCCGTTCGCAAGATAGTCAATGCACTTGCGAATTATTCTCATTTGCATCTGCGCGCTGCCCGCACCGCTTGCCAAGCCGGCGGGCGCCGTGCAACCTGACCGGGCCGCGCGCCCGAGGGAGGTCCGGATGGAAGTCGAAACGCGTCACCGCTCTGCCCAGCTGCCGCTGGCCATCGAGCCGCGCAACCCGGGGATGGCGCTGGACCTCGACTGGCTGCACGCGGCCCGGGCCAACACCCCGGCAATCGAGCGCCGCGCCGCCAGCCTGCCGGGCCGGCGCACGGTCAAGAAGGAGTACCAGGCGGCTTGGCTTCTGCGCGCGATCACCTGCATCGACCTGACGACGCTGTCCGGCGACGACACGCCGGGCCGGGTCCGCCGGCTTTGCGCCAAGGCGGCGCAGCCAGTGCGGCCCGACATCCTGCAGGCGCTCGGCATGGGGCGGATCACCGTCGGCGCGGTCTGCGTCTATCACGAGATGGTCGCGCCGGCGGAGGCGGCGCTGGCCGGCACCGGCATTCCGGTGGCGGCGGTCAGCACCGGCTTTCCGGCCGGCCTCTCGCCCTTCGCCCTGCGCCTGGCGGAAATCGGCGAGAGCGTTGCGGCGGGGGCCGCCGAGATCGACATCGTGATCTCGCGCCGGCACGTGCTGACCGGCGACTGGCAGGCGCTCTATGACGAGATGCGCGCCTTCCGCGCCGCCTGCGGGCCGGCCCATGTGAAGGCGATCCTGGCCACCGGCGAGCTTGGCACCCTGCGCAACGTCGCCCGCGCCAGCCTGGTGTGCATGATGGCGGGGGCCGATTTCATCAAGACCTCGACCGGCAAGGAAAGCGTCAATGCCACCTTGCCGGTCAGCCTGGTGATGGTCCGCGCGATCCGCGCCTACCACGCCCGCACCGGGTACCGCGTCGGCTACAAGCCGGCGGGGGGGATTTCCAAGGCCAAGGACGCGCTGGTCTATTTGTCTTTGATCAAGGAAGAACTGGGCGACCGCTGGCTGCGCCCCGATCTCTTCCGCTTCGGCGCCTCGTCGCTGCTGGGCGATATCGAGCGGCAGCTGGAGCATCACGTCACCGGCGCCTACTCCGCCGCCTGGCGCCACCCGATGGGGTGAGTTGAGTATTTGGACAAAGGTGAAGCCATGAGCGTCAAGGAGATCTTCGAGACCATGGACTATGGCCCCGCCCTAGAGAGCCCCGCCGAGGCACTGGCCTGGATCGACGGGCACGCGGGCCGGTTCGGGCAGTTCATTGGCGGCGGTTTTACCGAAGCAGGGCCGGGCTTCGAGAGCCGCAACCCGGCCAGCGGCGCGGTGCTGGCGGTGCTGAGCCAGGCCACGCAAGGCGACGTCGATGCCGCCGTCGCCGCCGCCCGCAAGGCGCAACGCGGCTGGGAGACGCTGGGCGGGCCGGGGCGGGCGCGGCATCTCTATGCGCTGGCACGGCTCTTGCAGAAGCACGCCCGCCTCTTCGCGGTGCTGGAAAGCCTCGACAACGGCAAGCCGATCCGCGAGAGCCGCGATATCGATATCCCGCTGGCGCAGCGGCATTTCTATTACCACGCCGGGATGGCGCAGCTGATGGAGGACGCGCTGCCGGAGGCGCAGGCGCTGGGGGTGTGCGGGCAGATCATCCCCTGGAACTTCCCGCTGTTGATGCTGTCCTGGAAGATCGCCCCGGCGCTGGCCATGGGCAACACGGTGGTGCTGAAACCGGCGGAATACACCTCGCTGACCGCGCTGCTTTTCGCCGAGATCTGCTTGCAGGCCGGGCTGCCGAAGGGCGTGGTCAACATCGTCACCGGCGACGGCGCGGTGGGCGAGATGCTGGTGGCGGCCGAGGTCGACAAGATCGCCTTCACCGGCTCGACCGAGGTGGGCCGCCGCATCCGCGAGGCGACCGCCGGGTCGGGCAAGGCGCTGACCCTCGAACTGGGCGGCAAGAGCCCCTATATCGTCTTCGAGGATGCCGATCTCGACAGCGCCATCGAGGGGCTGGTCGATGCGATCTGGCTGAACCAGGGCCAGGTCTGCTGTGCCGGATCGCGGCTGCTGGTCCAGGAGGGCATCGCCGGGGACTTCCATGACCGGCTGCGGGCCCGCATGGACAAGCTGCGCGTCGGCGATCCGCTGGACAAGTGCATCGACGTGGGCGCCATCGTCGATCCGGTGCAGTTGGCCCGGATCCGCGCGCTGGTCGACGGCAACGCGGCGGGCGAGACCTATCGCGCCGCCTGTCCGCTGCCCGGCACGGGGTGCTTTTTTCCGCCGACGCTGATCACCGGGCTCGGCCCCGCCGATCCGCTGATGCAGGAGGAGATCTTCGGCCCGGTGCTGGTCTCGACCACCTTCCGCACCCCCGCCGAGGCGGTGGAACTGGCCAACAACAGCCGCTACGGGCTGGCCGCGACGCTCTGGACCGAGAACGTCAACCTGGCGCTGGACGTGGTCCCGAAACTGGCCGCCGGGGTGGTCTGGGTCAACGCCACCAACCTCTTCGACGCCGCCGCGCCGTTCGGCGGGGTCCGCGAGAGCGGGTTCGGGCGCGAGGGCGGCTGGGAGGGGCTGCGCGCCTACACGCGGCCGAAGGGCAAGCGCAAGCCGCTGAAGCCGCTCCTGCCAATGACAGGCGCGGGCAGACCGGCCGAGGCGCTCGACCGCACCGCCAAGCTCTATGTCGGCGGCAAGCAGGCGCGGCCCGACAGCGGCTATTCGCGCGCCGTGCACGGCAAGTCGGGCGCGCTGCTGGGCCATGCCGGGCTCGGCAGCCGCAAGGACGTGCGCAACGCGGTCGAGGCGGCGCAGGCGGCTGCCGGATGGGGCAGGACCACCGGCCATCTGCGCGCGCAGATCCTCTATTACATCGCCGAGAACCTCTCGGCGCGGGCCGCCGAATTCGCCGCCAGAATCGACGCGATGACCGGTGGGCGGCGCGGCGAGAAGGAAGTCGCGGCTTCGATCCAGCGCCTGTTCACCGCCGCCGCCTGGGCCGACAAGGTCGATGGGCGCATCGGCGGCGTGCCGATCCGCGGCGTGGCGCTGGCGATGAAGGAACCGGTCGGGATCATCGGCGCGCTCTGCGCCGACGAGGCGCCGCTGCTGGGCCTGGTCTCGGTGATGGCGCCGGCAATCGCCATGGGCAACCGGGTGGTGCTGGCCGCTTCCGAGCCCTATCCGCTGGCGGCCACCGACTTCTACCAGGTGCTCGACACCTCGGACGTGCCCGGCGGGGTGGTCAACATCCTCACCGGCCACCATGGCGATCTGGCTCCGACGCTGGCCGCGCATCTGAACGTGGACTCGGTCTGGTGCTTTTCCTCGAGCGATCTCTCGGGCGCCGTGGAACGGGCGGCGGCGGACAACCTCAAGCGGACCTGGGTGAATGACGGGATGGCGACGGATTGGTACGCCACCGACATGACCCGCTTCCTCGCCGAGGCGACCGAGGTCAAGACGATCTGGGTTCCCTACGGCGAGTAGCTCTCGATGACACTCGCCGAGTGCGGCGCGCTCCTGCGACCGGAAAGACATGCGGAGTGGCGAGGCCGGCGCGTCATGCACCCGGCCTTGGCGCCAATCGGCTCAGTTTGTCGGCTCCAGCCCCACCGGCTTGCCGACCACCACGAAGCGCAGCCCCTCGGGGTCCAGCAGTTCCGCCGCGACCCGGTTCACATCCGCAAGCGTCACCGCCTCGACCCTGGCGTTGCGGGTGGCGATGTAGTCGATGGGCAGGTCGTCCATCTGCATCCCGACCATGATGTTGGCGATCTGGGAATTACCGTCGAAGCGCAACGGGTAGGCGCCGGTCAGGTAGGTCTTGGCGGCGTCCAGCTCCTCCTGCGTGACCCCCTCGCGCGCGATGCGCGCCCATTCGCCCCGGATCACCGCGATGGCCTCGGCGATGCGGTCATTGGCCGAGGACACGCTGCCCATGTAGATGGCGGCCAGATCCTTGGGCACCAGGTAGGAATAGACGCCGTAGGTCAGCCCGCGCTTCTCGCGCACCTCGGTCATCAGCCGGCTCTCGAAGGAGCCGCCGCCGAGGATCTGGTTCAGCACGTAGGCGGCGAAGAAATCGTCATCCTCCTGGGCGATGCCGCGCTGCCCGAAGAGCGCCACGGATTGCGGCGTGTCGAACTCGATCACGGTGACACCGCCGTCGAGACCCAGCTCCGCCGGTCCGGGGATCGGCGCGCCGGTCTCCGGCAGGTCGGCCAGAAGCTGGTCGACCAGCGCCCCCAGCTCCTCGGCGGTGATGTCGCCCACCGCCCCGACATAGAGCCGGTCGCGGGCGAAGACCGCGTCCTTGGCGGCGAGGATGTCATCGCGGGTCAGGGCGGTCACGCTTTCGACCGTGCCCTTGCCGTCGCTGCCATAGGGATGGACGCCGAAGGCCAGTTCCGAGAAGGCCGAACCGGCTATGTCGTTGGGGTCCTTGGCATCGG
>JAGRMU010000540.1 GCA_020441165.1 Sedimentitalea sp. | reverse complement strand
TCTTGACCTCGCCGAAGCCGTAGGTCGCGCCGTTTTCGGCGATCCATTTCTCGCCGGTCGAGGCGGCGATGGCGCCCACCGGCTTGCCCGCCAGCTCCTCGAGGCTCGCGACGCCCTCCTGGTTGGTCACCAGCCCCAGGTCGCTGTCATAGTATCCCTGGGTGAAGGCCTGGTTCTGAAGCCGCTCGTCGGTGATGGTGATGGTCGAGATCGCCATGTCGATCCGCCCCGAGCTGGTGGCGGCGAAGAGCGCCTGGAAGCCCAGGTCGGAGATCTCCAGGTCGACCCCGATGCGCTTGGCGATCTCGTTGACCAGGTCCACCTCGAACCCCTCGAACTCGCTCTGCTCGTTCTTGAACTCCCAGGGAGGGTTGGCCGGATAGGCGCCGACGGCGAGGGTTTCGGCCAGCACCGGTGCGGCGATCAGCGCGGCGGCGACGGTCAGCGGGGCGAGAAATCGTTTCATGCTGGGGGGTCCTCCCTGGGGTTTCCGGCCCTTGTCTCGCGGGCGTCCGGCGCGGGTCCGGCGCCCTTTTCGGGCCTTTAAGATGTAAAACGAATATCGGGAGTCACTGGCGGAATCCAATACAATCTCGCATGCTCGGCCCGGCAGACAGGCAGGGGCAGGGGAGGTGCGGCATGGCGCGGATCGCAGTGGTCACCGGGGCGGCGGGCGGCATGGGCCGGGCGATCGTCGCGCAGCTTGCGCGCGACGGGCTGACGGTGATCGGGCTCGACATCGACGAGGCCGGGCTGGCGGACATCGCCGGGACCGGGGACGTCACCGGGCTTGTCGTGGATCTCACCGACGCGGAGGCCGTCGCCGACGCCTTCGTCCGGATCGGGGCCGCGCATGGCGGGATCGACGCGCTGGTCAACAATGCCGGCACCTGCTTCATGTCCGAGTTCCCGGACATCCCGGCGTCCGAATTCGAGCGGCAGATGGCGCTGAACTTCTCGGGTGCCTTCTTCTGCTGCCAGGAGGCGGTCAGGCTGATGCTGGGCCGGGGCGGCGTGCGCAAGATCGTCAACATCTCGTCCAACGGCGCCTACAATTTCGACGTGTTCGATCCGCCCCATTACCGGGCGTCGAAGGCGGCGCTGGACACCCTGACCAAGGATCTGGCCCGCCGCTATGCGCGCGAGAAGATCGCCGTCAATTCCATCGCCCCGGCGATGACCGAGACCCCGCTTTTCGGCGTGCTCAGTCCCGAGGTGCTGGACAAGGCCATCGCCCAGATGCCCCACGGCCGCGCCATGCGCCCCGAGGAGATCGCCGCCTGGGTCGGCTTCCTGATCTCCCCCGCCGGCGATGTCTGCAGCGGCAACGTGATCATCCTCAACCAGGGCCGCGACGTGCGGTGAGGCGGGGGGCGGCATCGCACATCGCTCATACAATCGGTTTGAGGCGTCCAATCGGAAGCGCACACCAGATCGCCTCTGCGGCAAGCCCTTTAGCCAGCGACTCACGCTTTCCTAAGACACTCCGGGGCGCCAGCCCCGGATCGCGCCCGACCCGCCCCGTCGCGCGGAACGCGCGCCTTTGGCGCGACGCGGGCGCGATTTCATCGCCCCCGCCCTCGGGCCGGTCGCGATCCTCTGCGCATAAGGCGGGACGGCAGACCCGCGACTCGCGCCTTACTCGTACCACTCCGGCGCCTTGCGCAGCTTCGGCCATTGCTCGGGCGAATGGCCGAAGATGATCGTCGCGCCGCGCGCCTCGGCCAGCGCCATCAGCCGCGCGCCGCTCTCCATCGCCTGCGCCGCGTCCCAGGAGCCGGCGAATCGCTCCTCGATCTCTTCCGCCCGGCTGATCGCGTCCGAGGTCAGCAGCACCGGCCCGGTCCGCGGCAGCTCGATCAGGAAGGCCAGTTGCCCCGGCGCATGGCCCGGCACCAGCAGCACCCGAAAGCCCGGCCCGAGGTCGAGATCGTCGGTGACCAGCCGGTACTCGGCCTCGGGCCAGTCCATCGGCTGCGCCCCGGTCCAGTAGAGCGGGCGCGGCAGGGCGCGCTCGGCCTGCGCGATCAGGATCGGCGCTGGCGCGAAACCGGCCATGTCGCCGATATGGTCGATATGGGTATGGCTGACGATCTGCAGCGTGACATCGCCCCTTGTCAGGCCCAGCCGGGCCAGTTGCGCCGCCGGCAGGTTCTCGGGGCGCACCGACAGCACCCGGCCGAAACTGCCCAGCCCGTCCTCCGCCGTCGCCGCCTCGGCGTCCTCGGCGTATTTCGCCGGAAAGCCGGTATCGATCAGCACCCGCTCGCCGGCATCGGTCTCGATCAGGTAACCGCAGATGCCGATGACCCGCCCGTTGGCATGAACCTGGAACAGCCCGTAGTCGAGAATCGCAAGCCGCAGTGGACGGCCGCTCAAGAATGGTTGCATAGTCATTCCGGACCCGCCCTTTACTCCCGGCTTCAGCCTTGCAGAGTTGCACGGAACATGGCGAATGGAAATGCGTGCC
>JAGRMU010000113.1 GCA_020441165.1 Sedimentitalea sp. | reverse complement strand
GCGATGGCCGCGTGGCTCAGCGGGATCAGCCCGCGCTGCCAGGCGCCGCCGAAGACCATCATGTTGGAGAAGATCGAATCGCCCATCAGCACCCGCGCCAGCTCGGTCGCGTCGAAGAGATCGACTCGGTCCTTCATGCGGGCCTGCAAGGCCAGTTCGAGCCGCTCGACCGGCAGCGAGAACTCGGTGTTGCGGGTAAAATCACCGGTGATGATCTCGTGGCTGTTGACCACCGCGCCGGTGCGCCCGGCGCGGGTCAGGCCCAGGGTCTTGGCCGCGGCGCTGACCACCAGATCGCCGCCGATCAGCGCATCCGCCTCGCCGGTGGCGACGCGAATCGCGCTGATGTCCTCGGGTTTCTCGGCCAGCCGGCAATGGATATGCACGGCGCCGCCCTTCTGGGCCAGCCCCGCCATCTCCATCATGCCCGCGCCCTTGCCGTCGATCTGCGCCGCCTGCGCCAGCAGCGCGCCGATGGTCACCACCCCGGTGCCGCCGACGCCGGTGATCACCACGTTGAACGTGCCGTCGATCTTCGGCAGCGCCGGCTGCGGCAGATGCGGCAGGTCGAGATCGGCCACCGGCTCCTTGCGGATCTTCGCGCCCTCCAGGGTCACGAAGGACGGGCAGAAGCCCTTGAGGCAGGAATAGTCCTTGTTGCACGAGCTCTGGTCGATCGCCCGCTTGCGCCCCAGCTCGGTCTCCTTCGGCACGATCGAGACGCAGTTCGACTGTACCCCGCAATCGCCGCAACCCTCGCAGATGTCGGTGTTGATGAAGACCCGCTTGTCGGGATCGGGGAACTGGCCGCGCTTGCGGCGGCGGCGCTTCTCGGCCGCGCAGGTCTGGACATAGACGATGGCCGACACGCCCTCGGTCTCGGCCAGCGTCTTCTGCACCTGCATCAGCTCGGCGCGTTCGTGGATCGCGACCCCGGCCGGAAACGCCTTGCGGTCGATCTCCTCCTTCTCGTCATGCACGACGACCAGGTTCCTGACCCCCATCGCCTTCAGCTCGGCCGCGATGCGCGGCGCATCGAGATCGCCCTCGTTGTGCTGCCCGCCGGTCATCGCCACGGCGTCGTTGTAGAGGATCTTGTAGGTGATGTTGGTGCCCGCGGCGAGCGCGGCGCGGATCGCCTGCACGCCGGAATGGTTGTAGGTGCCGTCGCCGAGGTTCTGGAAGACATGCGGGCGCTTCGAGAACGGCGCCTCGCCGATCCAGTTGGCCCCCTCGCCGCCCATATGGGTGAAGCCGGTGGTGGAGCGGTCCATCCACTGCACCATGTAGTGACAGCCGATCCCGGCATAGGCGCGGCTGCCCTCGGGCAGCTTCGTCGAGGTGTTGTGCGGGCAGCCCGAGCAGAAATAGGGCAGCCGCGCCGCCAGGTCCTGGGCATTGTCGTTGCGCCGGGACTCATCCAGCAGCTGCATGCCGGCGCGGATGCCGTCCGTCTCGCGCCCCTCCTCGATCAGCACCTCGCCCAGCTTCTGCGCGATCATGATCGGATCGAGCGCGCCGCGCGTCGGGAACAGCTCTTCCCCGTGCATGGAGCCGGCCCCGCCGCCCTTGTGCCAGCCCCAGACCCGCCGGTGCTGGTCGCTGAACAGCGCCTCCTTGACCTGGATCTCGATCAGCTTGCGCTTTTCCTCGATCACCACGATCAGATCCAGCCCCTCGGCCCAGGCGTGAAAGCCCTTCATGTCCAGCGGGAAGGTCTGCCCGACCTTGTAGGTGGTGATGCCCAGACGCTCGGCCTCGCCCTCGTCGATGTTCAGCAGCGACAGCGCATGGACCAGATCGAGCCAGTTCTTGCCCGCTGCGACGAACCCGATCTTGGCGCCCGGCTTGCCCCAGACGCGCCGGTCCATCCTGTTGGCATGGCTGAAGGCCTCGGCCGCGAAGCGCTTGTAGTCGATCATCCGCGCCTCCTGCGCGGTCGGCGTGTCGATCAGCCGGATGTTCAGACCGCCCTCGGGCATCTCGAACTCCGGAACGGTCAGCTGCATCCGGTCCGCGCGGCCATCGACCACGGCGGTGGTCTCGACCGTGTCCTTCATCGTCTTCAGGCCCACCCAGAGCCCCGAAAAGCGGCTCAAGGCCCAGCCATAAACCCCGTAATCTAGGATCTCCTGCACCCCCGCCGGGCTGACCACCGGCATGTAGGCATCGACCAGCGCCCATTCCGACTGGTGCAGCACGGTCGAGCTTTCGCCGGTATGATCGTCGCCCATCGCCATCAGCACGCCGCCCAGCGGGCTGGTGCCGGCCATGTTGGCATGGCGCAGCACGTCGCCCGACCGATCCACCCCCGGCCCCTTGCCGTACCAGAGGCCGAAGACCCCGTCATATTTCCCTTCCCCGCGCAGCTCGGCCTGCTGGCTGCCCCAAAGCGCAGTGGCGGCCAGGTCCTCGTTCAGCCCGAACTGGAAGACCACGTCGCTCTCGGCCAGCTGTTTGGAGGCGCGCGACATCTGCAGATCGACCGCCCCCAGCGGCGAGCCGCGATAGCCGGTCACCAGCCCCGCGGTGTTGTGCCCGGCGGCACGGTCCCGCGCCTTCTGGATCATCATCAGCCGCACCAGCGCCTGGGTGCCGTTCAGCAGCACCGGGCTCTTGGCCAGGTCGTATTTGTCGTTCAGGGAAAATTGCTGCGTGGTCATCACTCGCCTCCCAGCGTCGGACTACATTGCGCGATCAGGATCGATAATAGGTCATAATTTCTGACCTGTATAGATTTTTTCTCGTTTTTCGTTGCGAAACGGCCCGCGCCTCCATAGCTTTCGTATCTTTCATGTAGCGCGCAAGACGCAGATCGAAAGTGACCTCATGGACTGGGACAAGCTCAGAATCTTTCACGCCGTCGCCGATGCCGGCAGCCTGACCCATGCCGGCGACCGTCTGAACCTGTCGCAATCGGCGGTCAGCCGCCAGATCCGCGCACTCGAGGAGGCGCTGAACGCGACCCTGTTCCACCGCCATGCGCGCGGGCTGATTCTCACCGAGCAGGGCGAGTTGCTGTTCGACGCCACCGTGGCGATGGCAAAACGGCTGGACGCCGCCACTGCCCGCATCCGCGACAGCGAGGAGGAGGTCTTCGGCGAGCTGCGGGTGACCACCACCTTCGGCTTCGGCACCCTCTGGCTGGCGCCGCGGCTGACCAAGCTCTACGAGAAATACCCGCATCTGAAGATCGACCTGATGCTCGAGGAACGGGTGCTCGACCTGCCCATGCGCGAGGCCGACGTGGCGATCCGCATGAAGGAACCCAGCCAGGCCGACCTGGTCCGCAAGAAGCTGATGTCGGTGCAGATGCTGCTCTACGCCTCGCGCGCCTACCTGGACAAGCACGGCGCCCCGAAGGAGCTGGCCGACATCGCCGATCACCGGCTGATCTGCCAGAACCCGACCTCGTTCCAGGTCGCCGCCGGCGCCGCGCTGGTCCAGCAGCTGATGACCTATTCGCCCTTCTCCCTGCTCACCGTGAACAACTATTTCGGGGTGCTGCAGGGGGTGCTCAACAATCTCGGCATCGGCGTGCTGCCCGACTACCTGACCCAGGATTTCCCCGACCTGGTGCGCATCCTGCCCGAGATCGAGTCGGCCGACGTGCCGGTGTTCCTGGCCTATCCCGAGGAACTGCGCCAATCCCAGCGCATCGCCGTGTTCCGCGATTTCGTCCAGGACGAGATCATTTCACATCGCAAGCACCTGAGGGGCCTCGCAAAACCCTGAGCCATGCGGAAAACGCATATCAGCCATACTGCACCTGCGGCGTTTTGGAACTTGATCGGCCCGGAACTGCCGCCTAAATCAACTCTCGAGAGCGACGGTGCCTAATCGCGCATCGCTTTCATACCTCCCTGTTGGACTTCGGCCGAGCCTGGTGCTCGGCCTTTTTTTTCGCCCGACCCGACCTTGCGGCGTCGCAGGCCCGTGCGGCCCGGCCCCCTTGCGCCGCGAA
>JAGRMU010000539.1 GCA_020441165.1 Sedimentitalea sp. | reverse complement strand
ATCGACGGGCGGACGCGCCGGAAGGGACCGAGATGACCGAATTGCTGACCGCTGCGCAGATGCGCGCCATCGAGAGTGACGCCATCGCATCGGGCGCGGTGACCGGGCGCGAGCTGATGGAGCGCGCCGGGCGCGGCGTGCTCGAGGCGATCTTCGAGGAATGGCCGCAGCTCGCCGCCGCGCCGCACCGGGCGGCGGTGGTCTGCGGGCCGGGCAACAACGGCGGCGACGGCTTCGTGGTGGCGCGGCTGCTGGCGGACTGGGGCTGGCAGGTCGAGACGTTCCTCTATGGCGATGCCGAGCGGCTGCCGCCGGACGCCAGGGCGAATTGCGATCGCTGGCGCGGGATGGGCGGCGATGTGCGCCCGCTTGACGCGTTCAACGAGATACCGTCCGAGCACCCGGATGTCGTGATCGATGCGCTGTTCGGGACCGGTCTCGCGCGTGGTCTCGACGCGGGTGCCGCCCATGCGGTCGGTCTGATGGGGATCATGCGATCCTGGTCGCCGCCCGTCCGGGTGGTCGCGGTGGACATGCCCTCGGGCTACTGCGCCGACAGCGGCCGCCGCCTGTTCGATGAGCCGGAGGTCATCACCCGTTCCGTGCAGCGCCGTCCCGGCGCCGATCTGACGGTGACCTTCGAGCGTCCGCGGCTGGGGCACCGGCTGGACGAGGCGGCCCAGGTCGTGGGCCGCATCACGGTCAAGCCGCTGGGCATCCGCCACGAGATCGACGGCCCGCTCCAAAACAGCAAGACGCCGATCGCCAAGGATTGCCGGGTCCTGCCCGTCTGGCTGCAGAAGGCCGGCGAAGGCCAGAAATACGATCACGGCCATGCGCTGGTCCTGTCCGGCGGCGCCGGCCGGACCGGCGCTGCGCGGCTGGCGGCGCGCGGGGCGCTGAGGATCGGCGCGGGGCTGGTGACGCTGGGCGTGCCGCCCGCGGCGCAGATGGAGGTCGCCTGTCAGATCACCGCCGTGATGCTGCGCCGGGTGGCCGATGCCGAGGCCCTCACGGGCCTGCTGGGCGACAACCGGATCAACGCTTTGTGCCTCGGGCCGGGGCTGGGCGTCGAGGAGGCGCAGGCGGCGCTGCTGACGGCGGCGCTCGCAAGCGGGCGCGCGGCGGTACTCGACGCCGACGCCCTGACCCTGATCGCCCGCGATCCGGCCCTGTTCGCGGCGCTGCACGAGAACTGCGTGCTGACCCCCCATGGCGGCGAGTTCGCGCGGCTCTTCCCGGACATCGCCGCGCGGCTCGAGGCGAAACCGGTCACCGGCCCGGCCTACTCCAAGGTGGACGCAACCCGCGACGCCGCGGCGCGCGCTGGCTCCACGGTCCTCTTCAAGGGCGCCGACACGGTGATCGCCGCGCCGGACGGGCGCTGCACCGTCCATTCCGCCCAGGGCGACCGCGCGGCCCCCTGGCTGGCCACCGCCGGGGCAGGGGACGTGCTGGCCGGGATGATCGCCGGGCTTCAGGCCCGCGGTCTGGCCCCGGACCAC
>JAGRMU010000538.1 GCA_020441165.1 Sedimentitalea sp. | reverse complement strand
ACGGTCGAGACGATGCCGCCGCCGGCGCGGGCGACCTCCTCGTAGCTGGCGCCGTTCAGGCGCATCTCGAACTCGGCGGCGCGGTTGCCGCCATGCACGACATGGGTGTGGCAGTCGATCAGCCCTGGCGTCACCAGCCGCCCGCCCAGCGAGATCCCCGCGCCGCGCTGCCCGGCGGGCAGGTCGGCGGCCGGTCCGACCCAGGCGATGCGCCCGCCCTGAAGGACGATGGCGGCATCGCGGATCAGCCCGTAGGGCGCCCCCTCGCCGGCCATGGTGGCGGCGTCGAGATCGATCAGAACTTGGCTGGATGCCGCCATGATTTTCGCCCCTTTCGTCAGATTCGGCTTTTCTTGTACAAATTAACCTGTAATATGTCTATACATAAAAGCTCTCAACACGGGACTATTTCTGGTGATTCACGCAAGACAGGCCTTGCTGGCCACGGGCTGGGCGCAGGATGTCCGGCTGAGCCTCGGCGATGGCGGAACCATCGCCGCGATCCACCCCGGCGCCGACCCCGCCCCCGGCGATACCCGCGTCGACACGCTGCTGCCGGCGCTCGGCAACCTGCACAGCCACGCCTTCCAGCGCGCCATGGCCGGGATGACCGAGCGGCGCGCGGCGGGGCGCGACAGCTTCTGGACCTGGCGCGAGCTGATGTACCGCTTCATGGACCGGCTGACGCCCGAGCAGATCGAGGCCATCGCGGCGCTGGTCTTCCTCGAGATGCAGGAGGCCGGCTATGCCGCGGTGGGCGAGTTCCATTATGTCCATCACCAGCGCGGCGGCGCGGCCTATGCCGACCCGGCCGAGCTCTCGGCGCGGATCTTCGCGGCGGCGGCGCAGACCGGGATCGGCCTGACCCACCTGCCGGTGCTCTACAGCTACGGCGGCGCCGGGCAGGTGCCGCTGGCCGAGGGGCAGCTGCGCTTCGGCAATGACCTCGACCGCTTCGCCGGCCTGGTCGCGGCGGCGCGCGCGCATCTGCCCGCCCTGCCCGCCGACGCGCGCATCGGCCTCGCGCCGCATTCCCTGCGCGCCACCGCGCCCGCCGACCTGGCGCGCCTGCTGGCCGCAAGCCCCGGCGGCCCGATCCACATCCACAGCGCCGAGCAACCGAAGGAAGTCGCCGATATCGAGGCCTGGCTGGGCGCGCGCCCGGTCGAGTGGCTGCTGGCCAATGCCGAGGTGAGTGCCGACTGGTGCCTGATCCACGCCACCCACATGACCGATGCCGAGACCCGCGCGCTGGCCGCCTCGGGCGCGGTCGCCGGCCTCTGCCCGATCACCGAGGCCAATCTTGGCGACGGCCCGTTCAACGGCCCGGCTTATCTGGAGGCCGGGGGCGCTTTCGGGGTCGGATCGGACAGCAACGTCAACATCTCGCTCACCGAGGAGCTGCGCACGCTGGAATATTCCCAGCGCCTGCGTGACCTCGCGCGCAACGTGCTGGTCGTCGGCGAGGGCTCGGTGGGCCAGACGCTCTATCTCGGGGCCGCGACGGGCGGCGCGCAGGCGCTGGGGCGCGACGCCGGCGAGATAGCGCCGGGCCGTCTTGCCGATCTGGTGGCCATCGACAGCACCGCCCCGGCGCTCTGCGCCCTCGGACGCGACCAGCTGCTCGACGGGCTGGTCTTCGCCGCCAAGGACGATGTGGTCACCGACCTGTGGTCCGCCGGGCGCCACGCGGTGCAATCCGGCCGCCACGTCGCGCGCGCGCGGATCGTCGCCGCCTACCGGACCGCGATCGCGGAGCTTCTGGCCTCGGTCTGAGGACGATCGGGTGTTCATCGCCGCGCAGGTGTTGGCGGCTCCATCAGGACCCGATCATGCCCTACGGAACGGGCACCAGGTCGATCAGCAGCGCCGCCGCGCCCGACCCCAGCGCGAGCCGGAGCGGCGCGCCGTCGCTCAGCACGGTATCGCCCGGGCCCAGCCGCACCGCGCCGATGGCAACGTCGCCCGCCATGCAATGCACCCCCAGCGTCGCGCCGGGCTCGCAAGGGTGGGAGTCCTGTCCCGGCCCGTTGAGCACCCGCACCCTGCCGGTGCAGCGCGCGGGGTCGAAGATCAGGTTGAGATCGCGCAGCGGCCCGGCCTTCAGGCGCGACACGATCGGCGTTCCGCCATCGAAGGTGACCGGCACGCCGGGCGCCGCGTCCAGATCGCCCTCCGGCCCGCACAGGGTCATGCCGCCGCCCTGCACCACGGTCAGGATCCGCGTCATCCCGGCGAAATCCGAGAACGGCCCGTCCGTCGCCACGTCGGCCATGCTCAGCCGCCAGACCAGCGCCCCGTCTGCGTCCTGCCGGGCGATCTCGCGGGTGACGCCGCCGCCGTTCTTCCACGGGACCTCGACGAGATCGGCAAGGCGGATGAGGCGCAGGGACATGCGCGGACCCTCGAATGGCACCGCCGGGACGTCGACGGATCGATCTATACATATAGATCAAAAACTCTTATGTATAGATGTAACGACGAAAGGCCGACCCCGATGAGCGCCACCTACCGCGACGTGAAGGCGGATATCCTCGACAAGATCACCCGCGGCACCTGGGCGCCCGGCAGCCTGGTGCCGAGCGAGGTGGACCTGGCCGAAACCTATGGCTGCGCCCGGGCGACGGTCAACCGCGCGATGCGCGAGCTGGTCGAGGACGGCATCATCGAGCGCCGCCGCAAGGCCGGCACGCGGGTGCGGATGGCGCCCGTGCGCCAGGCCCGCTTCGCGATTCCCATCGTGCGGAAAGAGATCGAGGACCAGGGCGCCGCCTATCGCTATGCGCTGGTCAGCCGCGCCGTGGCGACCGCGCCCGACTGGCTGCGCGCCCGGCTCAACCTCGCCGGGGGCGGACAGGTCCTGCACCTGACCTGCATGCATTACGCCGACGGCATCCCCTACCAGTTCGAGGACCGCTGGATCAACCTGGCGGTGCTGCCGCAGGCGCGGGAGGCGGATTTCGCGCAGACCGGGCCGAACGAATGGCTGGTGGCCGAGATCCCCTTCTCGGATGCCGAGATCAGCTTCCTGGCGGTCTCGGCCGATGCCGGCCTCGCGGCGCATCTGGGCTGCGCGCCGGGGGACGCGCTGTTCCAGACCGAGCGGATCACCTGGTGGCAGGGCGCCGCCAACACCTTCGTGCGCCTCACCTACCGCCGCGGCCACCGGATGACCGCGCGGTACTGACCGGGCGCCCGAGACGCCGGGCCGTGCGCGACGCCCGGCCCTTCGACGAACGATGCGCCGTTTCGGACTCAGGTCGCGATAAATCTCTCCGGGGCGCCAGCCCCGGATCGCGCCCGACCCGCCCCGTCGCGCTGAAAGCGCGCCTCTGGCGCGACGGCGGGCGCGATTGCGCTCACCCTCGGGTCTGGCGCGATCCTCGCTGCATCGGGCGATGCGACTCCAACGAGACTCGTCTTGCCCTAGCAGTAACTGTAGCCGAACGAGCTGCCGAACCGCTCCGGCCGCAGCGCCGCGGCGCCGATCGTGGCCCGGCGGAGCCAGAGCCGCCCATGCACCTCGGTCTCGCCGAGATCGGCCTCGGCCGGCAGCCGGCAGCCCTCGCACCAGAGCCCGCCCAGCCATTCGGCGCCGCGCAACGCCGCCGGCCCCGCGATCTCGGCGCGCTCCAGCGAGACGTTGCCATAGGCGACGGACCGCGCCAGCGACAGGCCCCCGCGTACCGCGATGCGGTCGAACCGGGCGATGCCGCGGAACTCGGCATCGCTGAAATCGGCGCCCGCGTCGAAGCGGCCATCCTCGAACCGTGCATCCGACAGGAAGCGCGCGCCGGCGAACTCCGCCGGCCCGCCGAACCGCGCCCCCCGCCACCAGCAGAGGCCGTTGAACCGTGCGCCGCGCGCGCTGACACCGTCCGGAAACTCCGCGCCGGTCAGGTCCACCCCGGCGATCTCGGCACCGTCCAGATCGAGCCGGCCCTCGCAGCGTACCCCCGACAGATCGACATGGGTGCCATGCCGCCAGGGCACGGTGATCCGCGCGCGGATCTCCTCGGCGCGCATCACGCCGGGGCCCCGGCCATCTCTTCGGCCAGCGCCACCACCGCCTCGGCCCAGGGCAGCGCCAGGTCCTCGGGCAGGTCCGGCCCCGAGGCGTCATGGGTCAGCCGCTCGCCGAACTGCCGGGCGCCGTATCCGGCGAGAAGCTGCGCCAGCTTGCCGCTGCCCTCGTTGAAGGTCTCCTCGTATTCGCTGTCGCCGAGGCCGAAGACCGCGAAGCGCAGGCCCGAGAGGTCGGGGCGTGCCGCCTCCAGCGCCGCCGCGAAGGGCTGCGCCGAGGCGGGCAGCTCGCCCTCGCCATAGGTCGAGGAGACCACCAGGTAGAAGGGCTCGGGGTCGAGATCGCCGGGCGCGACGTCGGAAAGGTTGGCGCAGCTCACCTCGTGATCGGCCGCCAGGTGCGCCTCGATATCCTCGGCCAGCATCTCGGCATTGCCGGTCTCGGTCCCGTAGAGAATGCGTATCTTCATGACGTGGTCTCCTTGCTTCCCTCTGCGCCGGTGCCGCTGGCCAGGGCCAGCATTTCGGCGCGCGTGGCGATCTTGACGCGGCAGCGATCCGGCGGACAGTTCGCCCGCTCGGCCGCGTCGATGCGCTGCCATCCCGCATGGTCGATGCGCGCCCCGCCCTCCGGCAGACCGGCCCGGCCCGGCTTGCCGCCCGGCAGGCTGGGCAGATCGGCCAGGATGCGGGCGGCCAGCGCCTGCGCGTCGGCGCGGTTCTCTGGGATGGTGCCGCGCGGCCCGCGCCGGAACCAGCCGGTGGCGTAGAGGCCCGGCGCCAGCACCCCGGCCTCCGGCTCCGCCGCCCCGGCCAGCAGCGCCGCGCGGCCGAGCGTGCCGTCATCCTCGAAGCCGATCGCGGTCAGCAGCAGGTCGCAGGGCAGATCGACGATCGCGCCGCCCGCCTCGCGCACGCGCAGCGCGCGCACCCGGCCCTGGCCCTCCACCGCGACCGGCGTGCAGCCGAAGCGGAAGGTGACGCGCCGCGCCCCGCTGCCGGCGCCGTCGATCTCGGCCAGCGCCTCGATGACCTTTTGGCCCTGCGGATCCCCGGCGCTGCCGGCCGCCTCGACGCGGAAGCAGGCGCCGCCCGCCCGTCCCAGCTCGCGGATCATCGCCGGATCGAACCGCGCCGCGGCGGCGGGCGAGCGGCCCAGCACGGTGATCCGCTTGACCCCGCTCTCGGCCAGCCAGCGGCTGGCCACGGGGCCGAGATCGCTGCCGGCCAGGTCCTCCGGGGTCTTGACCAGCAGCCGCAGCAGGTCCAGCGCGACATTGCCGTTGCCGACGATCACCACGTCCGGGCACAGCTCGGACAGCGGGCCGGCATCGAGATGATCGTTCAGAGCCCGCGTCACCGCGCCCGAGCCGACGATGCCGGCCAGATCGTCGCCGGGTATGCCAAGGCGCCGGACGCC
>JAGRMU010000112.1:1775-3794 GCA_020441165.1 Sedimentitalea sp. | reverse complement strand
AAAATGCATTTCAACCGGCAAAAGAAATAGACGACGCTGAAAAATTTTCCGGTCGCCGTGAGGCAATCGAGAATTGCTATTTTGGGTTAATGTCTAGGGGTTCTAATCTTGCTATCGTTGGCAACCGTGGGATAGGAAAAACTTCGCTAGCAAGGCAAATTTCTACTCTTGCAGTGGGCAACAACGAGCTCACCGAAAGGCTGAAGGTGGGTGACGGGCACTCATTCGACTTTCTGGTTTCATACTTTGCCTGTGGGAACGGCACTGCTTCTGTAGAGGATTTACTTGCGAGAGTACTTGCTTCAGAACATGGCCTGGGAAGTTGGCTTTATTACCTACCAAGAACAACAAGAATGATGAAGTCGCTATCGCCAAAGTTGACAGCAAAATTATTTGGTTCTGGTGTCGAGTTGGGTGGGGTGTCAGGTTCCGAAACAGTGACTGAAAGAGTAACTGTTCCCACGACAATGCAAGGAGTGTTTGAGAACGTTGCGCACGATATTCTTGACTCTGGAATAGCCCAAGATGGATTGTTGATCATCATCGACGAATTCGATCAGATCGGAGATCCGACAGGATTCGCGTCGTTCTTAAAGGCGCTTTCAACCAATGTACCGGGTGTGAAATTCTGTCTTGTTGGCGTAGCGAAGGACATTCAAGATCTTATGAAGGAGCACGAATCCGCTGATCGGCTTTTTGCTGGCTCAGTCATTGGACTAAAGCCGATGAAACAAGAAGAGCTAATCGAGATTATAGATATTGCTGAATCTCAAGTCGGAAATACGATCAAGTTTAAGGAGGCTGCACGGGTCAAAATGGTAAGCCTTGCCGCTGGGCATCCATACCTAATTCATCTAGTTGGAAAATTCGCGCTCCGTGATGCCTATAGAAATAACTTAGAAGAAATTGATGCTGATGACATTGACCGCGTCATTAAGTCTATTGCCGAGAATGAGAGCGACCCCGTTTTGGAGGGCCGATATCGAAGGGCAGTAGCCTCCTCGCGTCAGCGCGAAACGGTCTTAAAATCGTTGGCTAAGCATCAAGATGACAGAGGCGAGATATGGACAACCGACGCCTATAAAACAGCGCTGGACGGTGGTGTGGAGAATGCCAGTCAATATGTTGGGCAGCTAGTTACCGATGAATTTGGCGCTGAGTTGGAAAAGGTTAGAGAGCGATACTATCGCTTTAAAGATTCCCTATTCGCTGCCTACCTGTCGGCCCGCCCAGTTCTTCGTATCGCTCAGCAAGAGGAATAAAAGGCTGCGCTCCAAAAGGACTGCGCACGCCAGTGCAACGCGAACCAAGTTCTTGTCGCTCGACTTGGACTCGTGCCTCCCCTCACGTCAAATGCCGCGCCCGTGCGCCGCGTTCGATGGCGGCGGCGTGGAGGCGGTCGAGGTTGAGCTCGTAGCGGATTTCCTCGAGCAGGCGCAGTTCGGGTTCCTCCAGCTTGCCGTCGGCGGCGCCGACGTCGCAGGCCAGCGCGTAGGCGGTCTCGAAGAGCCGCTCGGGCAGGTTGTCGCGGATCAGCCCGAAAAGCGCGTCCAGCCCGTCCTCCTGCTCGAAGAGGTCGAAGACGATCTGCGCGGTGGTGTTCATCCGGTCGATGTCATAATCGGCGAAGACCGGCAGCATGTTGACGGCGGACTGGATCTTGACCAGTTCGGCGGTGCGGATGTTCTCGTCCGAGGCCGAGACCGCGATCATCAGGGCCACGAGGCAGTCCTGCGGGGTGAGCACCTGGGTGTCGGGATTTGTCACGGGGATCGGTCCTTTTCGGGAACAGGGGTCGCGGCGCAGAATATTGACGGGGGCAGGGCAGCACAATAGGTAGCGTCGGACCGCCGCCCGGGTATCCGGCGCGGCCCCGATCCGGAGTGCCCGACATGTCCAAGCTGCGCGACGCCGCCCTTGCCTCCAAGGCCTGGCCCTTCGAGGAGGCGCGCCGGGTTCTCAAGCGCTACGAGGCGGCGCCGCCCGAGAAGGGGTACGTGCTGTTCGAGACCGGCTATG
>JAGRMU010000112.1:1288-1764 GCA_020441165.1 Sedimentitalea sp. | reverse complement strand
CATATCGGCACCTTCGGCGAGGTGCTGCGCACCACCATGGTGCGCCGCGCCTTCGAGGCGATCAGCGACATTCCGACCAGGCTGATCTCGTTCTCGGACGACCTGGACGGGCTGCGCAAGGTGCCCGACAACGTGCCCAACCGCGAGATGATGGCCGAGCACCTGCAGGAGCCGCTGACCTCGGTGCCCGATCCCTTCGGCTGCCACGAGAGTTTCGGGCATCACAACAACGCCATGCTGCAGCGGTTCCTGGACACGTTCGGGTTCGACTACGAGTTCCAGTCGGCGCGGGATTTCTATCGCTCGGGGGCGTTCGATGCGACGCTGCGGCTCTGCGCCGAGCGCTATGACGCGCTGATGGCGGTGATGCTGAAGAGCCTGCGCGAGGAGCGCCAGCAGACCTATTCGATCTTCCTGCCGATCCATCCCGAGACCGGCAAGGTGCTTTATGTGCCGATCAGGGAGGTGAATGCCGC
>JAGRMU010000112.1:1028-1204 GCA_020441165.1 Sedimentitalea sp. | reverse complement strand
CCCGATTTCGGCGCCCGCTGGGCGGCGCTGGGGGTGGACTGGGAGCCCTATGGCAAGGAGCATGCGCCGAACACCCCGATCTATTCGAAGATCTGCGCGATCCTCGGCGGGCGGCCGCCCGAGGTCTTCACCTACGAGCTGTTCCTGGACGACCAGGGCAGCAAGATCTCGAAGTC
>JAGRMU010000112.1:0-1022 GCA_020441165.1 Sedimentitalea sp. | reverse complement strand
GGCAACGGGCTGACCATCGACGAGTGGCTGACCTATGCCTCGACCGAGAGTCTGGCCTATTTCATGTATGGCAAGCCGAAGACCGCCAAGAAGCTCTATTTCGACGTGATCCCGAAGGCGGTGGACGAGTATCACCAGCAGCTGCGGGCCTTTCCGGAGCAGGACCTGGCGGCGCAGCTGAACAACCCGGTCTGGCATATCCATGGCGGCGAGGTGCCGGAATCGACGCTGATCGTGCCCTTCGCGATGCTGCTGAACCTGGCCGCGGTCTCGGCGGCCGAGGACAAGGCGCGGCTCTGGGGGTTCATCCAGCGCTATGCGCCCCAGGCCAGCCCCGAGAGCCATCCCGACCTGGATGCGGCGGCGGGCTTCGCGGTGCGTTATTACAACGATTTCGAGAAGCCCAAGCGGGTGTTCCGGGCGCCCAGCGATGCCGAGCGCGCGGCGCTCGAGGCGCTGCGGGCCGAGCTCTTCGCCTATGACGGGCCGCTCGACGACGAGGCGCTGCAATCGCTGGTCTACGCGGTGGGCCGCGACCGCTTCGATCCCCTGCGCGACTGGTTCACGGCGCTCTACGAGGTGCTGCTGGGCGCCAGCCAGGGGCCGCGCTTCGGCGGGTTCATCGCGCTTTACGGCGTGGACGAGACCGTGGCGCTGATCGACAGGGCGCTGGCCGGCGAGCTGGTCTGAGACCGGCGCCTTGACCCGGCCCACGTGCCGCCTAGCTCCGGGATCAGGGCAAGGCGGAGGCCGGCGATGCGATACCTGCTGATGATCTGTGCCGTGGTGCTGGCGGGCACCGGTCCCGCCATGGCGCAGGAGGCCGGGATCGAGGCCACCATCCGCGATCAGGTCGAGGCCTTCCAGGCCGAGGATCTGGCCCGCGCCTTCTCCCATGCCAGCCCGGGGATCCAGCGCCGGTTCGGCGATCCGCAGAATTTCGGCGCGATGGTGCGGGACGGCTATCCGATGGTCTGGCGGCCCGCGGAGCTGCGCTTTCAGGAGCTGGTCGAGCGCGACGG
>JAGRMU010000537.1 GCA_020441165.1 Sedimentitalea sp. | reverse complement strand
GGCGGATGCCGTCAGGCAGGCCGATGGCGATCTGGCGGCGATCTTTGCCGCGCCCTTCCGGCATGACACATTTGCCGACCAGTCTCTGCCCGATGCCGAGTACGCGCGCGTGGCCCGCGCGCTGGCCGACGAACACGACGCGCTGCTGGTGGTGGACGATGTCCGCGCCGGGTTTCGCATCGCCCGCGACTGCTCCTGGGAGACCCTCGGGGTGCGGCCCGACCTCTCTGCCTGGGGCAAGGTTCTGGGCAATGGCCAGCCGATCTCGGCGCTGCTGGGCAACGACCGGGCGCGGGCCGCGGCCAGCCGGATATTCGTGACCGGATCGTACTGGTTTTCCGCCGTCCCGATGGCGGCGGCGCTGGAAACCATGCGGATCATCCGCGAAACCGACTACCTCGAACACCTGCAGCATATCGGCACCCTTTTCCGCACCGGCCTCCTGGCGCAGGCGGCGGATTTCGGGTTCGGGTTGCGCCATACCGGCCCGGCGGCATTGCCGATGGTCCTCTTTGACGACGATCCGGATTTCCGTCTCGGCTATGCCTTCTGCCGGGAAGCGATGCTGCGCGGCGTCTACCTGTCGCCCTATCACAACATGTTCACCAATGCCGCGATGACCGAGGCGGACATCGCGCAGACCCTCGAAGCGACCGGCGCGGCATTCGAGAAAATCAAGCGCGACCGCGCGTCGCTTCAGCCATCCTCCGCGCTGATGGCACTCATCGAAGCGTAGGCGGCCCGAGCAATCCAGCAACAGGGGAACACCAAGTATGAAACATCTCGGACGCAAACAGGGCCTCGCCGCCCTCTTCATGGTCGCCAGCGCGACCTTCGCGCCGCCGGTCCTCGCCCAGGACAGCGATACGCTGGTCATTGCCCGCGCCATGGATATCAACTCGATGGACCCGTCGCGGGCCTTCTGCGACACCTGCCAGTTCTATCTGACAGCGGTCTATGAAACGCTGGTGACCCTGGCCCCGGACAACAAGACGCTTCAGCCTAACCTTGCCGAAAGCTGGGAAGTGAACGAAAATTTCACCGAATTCACCTTCCACCTCAAGGACGCAACCTTTGCCGACGGTTCCCCGGTCGAAGCATCGGACGTGGTCTGGAGCTTCAACCGGCTGAAGAACGTCAAGGCATCGCCTTCGTTCCTGATGGACGGCGTGGCGGCGGTCGAAGCGATCGATGCAAGGACCGTCAGGATCGTCCTCGATGCGCCCAATTCCGAGTTCCTCAACAAGCTCTCGGCACCCTATGCCGGTGTCATCAACGCCGAGATGGCTGAAGCCGCCGGCGCCTCTGCCGGTGACGACGCTGCCGAGGCCGACAAGGCCGAACCCTGGTTTCTTGCCAATTCCGCCGGCTCCGGACCGTTCGTTCTGAAAAGCTACTCGCCCGAGGCCGAACTTCGTCTGGCCCGCAACGACGCCTACTGGCGTCCGGCCCCGGCCTTTGCCGAGGTCGTCGTCACCCAGATCCAGGACGCGGTCAGCCAGGCCCAGGCGCTCGAGACCGGACAGGTCGACATCGCCATGCAGATCGACCCGGATACGGCGAAATCGATCCGCTCGCCAGATGTGATGTCCGAAATCGTGCCATCGTACAACTTCCTCTATGTCGGCTTCATCCCCGGCGCCAAGGGCATGGCGGAGGTGTTGACGCCGGAGGTGCGGCAGGCGCTGGCGCTGGCGATCGATTATGACGGCATGCTCGATTTCACCGTCGGCGGCAACGGCGCCAAGCAGGCGGCGCCGATCCCGAACGGGTTTCCGGGCACCGCAGACCTGCCATTGCGGTCGCAGAACATCGAAAAGGCAAAGGAAATGCTGGCCGCGGCCGGCCAGTCCGATCTCAAGCTGGTCGCCGGCTATCCCAACGACAACATCTATGGTGTCGACCTGAACATCATGATGCAGAAGGTCCAGCAGGATTTCGCAGCCATCGGTGTCGAACTGGAACTCAAGCCGCTGACCTGGGCCGTCTGGCGTGACGAGCTGGGCACCGGAGAATGGCCGGTCACCGCCGTCTACTACGCGCCGGACTATTACGGATCGGGCCAGTACATCGCCTATTTCGGGATGATCGAAGACTATCCCTGGACCAAGCGCGCCGGCGTCGGCAACAACGCCCTGGTGGTGAACCCGGCCGAAGCCGAGCTTTACGCCAAGGCGCTGGCCTCGTCGGGCGATGAAGCCGAGGCGATCTATGCCCAGCTTGGCGAGGAGATGATGAAGGATTCGATCATCATCCCGCTGGTCTCGCCGAACCTCGTGCTGGCCTATCGCAACGACATCGAAGGGGTGCGATACTCGGCCTGCTGCAACCTGCCGCTTGCCGAGATTTCGCGGAAATAGGACACGATGCTCGCCTATGTCGTCAGACGGCTGATCACCATCCCGTTCCTCCTTCTCGGCGTGGCGAGCGTTTCCTTTATCCTGACGCAAATGACCAAGGGCGACCC
>JAGRMU010000536.1:1344-2911 GCA_020441165.1 Sedimentitalea sp. | reverse complement strand
TCGTCCTTCTTGGTGGTCATCGCATCTTCCTCTTGTCATCTCTGTCATCGGCGGGTTCGGGCCCGCCCTTGTGTTGTCAGGATCGTCCACCAGCCGCGCCAGCCCGTCAGCGCCGGCGGCCAGCCACATCAGGTCATCGGCATAGGCCTCGCGCAGCGCGGCGATCTGGGCCGCGTCGAAAGGTTGCCAGCGGTCCTCGCCCTCCGGCAGGCGCGCGGCCTCGACGCGCCCGACACTCGCACGCAGCTCGGGCAGGCGCGGCGTCGCGCCGAGCCAGCTGCGGGCATGGGCAAGCGGCGCGCGCCGGCCGGTGACCGCGGCAAGCTGGGCCTCGGGCCGTCCGGCAAACTCCTCGAAGGGCAGCACGTGAATGCGCGCGCCGGGAAGGGCACCGGCCAGGTCGGTCACCACGTCGCGCCAGCTGCGCGGGCTGGCCGCCAGCCGGTCCATCATCTGCGGCCCCGGCACCGGCCGGCCGCGCATCACCCCGTGGACGAGGGCCGAACGCCAATAGGCATCGAGCGCGCGGATGTTGAGCATCACGTCGCTCACCGCCCCGCCAAAGGCCTGGTGATAGCGCGCCATGCGCTCGCTCAGCCCGCAGTAGAGATCGGCAAGGCGCAGGTTCTCGCGCAGCGCGCCTAGGAGGTTCTCGTCGCTGACGATCAGCGTCGTCACCCCCTCCGCGGCGGCTTCCTCCAGGTTCAGCCGCAGCCGGCCGATGGCGCGCTGGCGCAGGTCGCGCCCGGTGGCGGGGCCCGGAACCGGCAGGATGCCGCGCAGCAACCCGCTCCGGGTCCGGCGCGGTCCCCAGTGGCCGGTGCCCTGCGCGCGCAGCGCCGCTGCGTTCATCCGCAGGTAATGCTGGAAGCTGGTCGTGGCGCAGCGATGCGCGCCGACATGCAGAACGAGATCCATCGCCGTGCCGATCCTCCGGCTGCCGGCCCGCCCGGCCGGCCGATTGCAGGGCCTGCGTCGGATCATGGCCCGCAACCCCTCTCAATGCGATTAACGGCGAGGAATTTTCCCGCGCCGGGAAAAGAGCATTCGCATTCCCCGGCACCATGCCTATATTCGAGCCGACAGGAGACCGCATGCGACGCACCTTGGCCATTGTTTTTTCCGTGTTTCTTCCGCTTTGCGCGCTCGCGGCGGACGGCGTTCCGCCCGAGGAGGACGGGATCTTCCGGCCGGCCGGCGATACCGTTCTGAGTTCCTTCCTGTGGGAGAAGCGGCTGATCGTGGTGTTCGCCGACACCCCCAACGATCCCCGGTACCGCCAGCAGCTCGACATGCTGCGCGCCGAGGAGGACATGCTGGTCGACCGCGACATGCTGGTCCTGACCGACACCGACCCGTCCGAGCGGACACCGGCGCGGATGCAGCTGCGCCCGCGCGAGTTCCAGGTGGTGCTGATCGACAAGGACGGCGGCATCAAGCTGCGCAAGCCGCTGCCGCGCACCGTGCGCGAGATCACGCGGATCATCGACAAGACCCCGCTGCGCCGGCAGGAGGTCGAGGACCGCCGCATCCGCAACTGATCGCGGTCCGGCCGCGCGGCGAGGGC
>JAGRMU010000536.1:515-1241 GCA_020441165.1 Sedimentitalea sp. | reverse complement strand
CCATCTTCATCGCCTCGACGGTGCAAAGCGCCTGCCCCTCCTGCACCTCGTCGCCGACCGCGACGTCGATCTTGACGATCAGGCCGGGCATCGGACAGAGCAGCAGCTTCGAGGTATCGGCCGCAACCTTTTCCGGCATCAGCGCGGCCAGCTCGGCCTGGCGCGGGGTGCGCACATGCACCTTGAGGTCGGCGCCGCGGCTGCGGATGCGGAAGCCGCCGCTGATCTTGCCGACCTTCAGCACCAGCGGCGCGCCGTCCACCTCGAGCACCGCCAGCGGATCGCCGGGGGTCCAGTCGCTGGTCACCCGCAGGCTGGTACCGTCGGCGAAGCGCACCGTCGAGCCCTCGTGGTCGGCGGCGATCACCGTGTCGAAGCGCTGGCCCTGCAGGGTGACCGCCCAGTCGGTGCCGACCTTGCGCTCGTGATTGTCCATCCGGCCCGACACGCGCGTGCGCCGGATCTCGGCGACCCGGTGCATCGCCGAACAGGCGGCGGCGATCCGTCGCAGTGCCTCGTCGGGCAGCTCGACCCCCTCGAACCCGTCCGGATACTGCTCCTCGATGAAGGCGGTGGTCATGTCGCCGGCGACGAAGACCGGGTGATCCATCACCGCCGACAGGAACGGCAGGTTGTGGCCGATCCCCTCGATCTCGAAACTGTCCAGCGCCACCCGCATCCGCTCGATCGCCTCGGCGCGGGTCGGCGCCCAGGTGCAGAGCTTGG
>JAGRMU010000536.1:321-471 GCA_020441165.1 Sedimentitalea sp. | reverse complement strand
GACGCCGGTATCGTTGCGCACCGCCATCTCGCCCCGCGGCGCGCCGCCCTGCCACTTGCCGTTTTCCAGCAGCGGGCCGGCGGCGATCTCCTGCGGCGGGCGATAGCGGGTCAGTCGCCCGATCGACGGCAGGAAGCCGCGATAGGGATC
>JAGRMU010000536.1:0-174 GCA_020441165.1 Sedimentitalea sp. | reverse complement strand
AGGCGGGTGTTCATCTCGAGGAAATAGAAGTTGCGGTTCCCGTCGACGATGAACTCGACCGTGCCGGCGCTGGCATAGTCCACCGCCTGCGCCAGGGCCACCGCCTGCTCGCCCATCGCCTTGCGGGTCGCCGCGTCGAGGAACGGGCTCGGCGCCTCCTCGACCACCTTCTGG
>JAGRMU010000111.1:3604-12123 GCA_020441165.1 Sedimentitalea sp. | reverse complement strand
GCCTCGGCCGTCGCCGGCCTCTCGGTCGAGAATGTCGCGGTGATCGACGCCAACGGCACGCTGATCACCTCCGCCGATACCCAGCCCTCGGCCAGCACCGCCGACGATCGCAGCCAGCAGCTGCGCGAGCGGGTGCTGCGCCTGGTCGAGGCGCGGGTCGGTCCGGGAAATGCCGTGGTCGAGGTCAGCGTCGACACGGTGACCGACACCGAATCGATCCGCGAGCGCCGGTTCGATCCCGAGAGCCGGGTCGCGATCAGCACCGACACGGAGGAGCGCACCGATTCGTCGACCAACCAGGCCAGCGGCGAGGTGACCATCGCCTCGAACCTGCCCGACGGCGACGCGGCCGCGGGCGATGGATCGCGCGCGAATACCAGCGAAACCCGCGAGCGCGTCAACTACGAGGTCTCCGAGACCGAGCACGAGATCCTGCGCACACCGGGCGCGGTCAAGCGCCTCACCGTGGCGGTGCTGGTCAACGGGCTGAGCAGCACCACGGACGCCGGAGAGGCGGTGTTCCAGGCCCGTCCCGAGGAGGAACTGGCCGCGCTGCGCGATCTCGTCGCCTCGGCGGTCGGCTTCGACGAGGCCCGCGGCGACGTGATCACGCTGAAATCGATGGACCTGCCGGTCGCCGAGCCGCTGGGAACCGCCGCGAGTCCATCGCTGTTGCAGAACCTGCCGCTCGATCTCACCGCGCTGGCGCAGATCGGCGCCCTGGCGCTGGTGACGCTGGGGCTGGGCCTCTTCGTGGTCAAGCCGATTCTCAGCAAGCCGCCGGCCCGTCCGGCCCTGGAGCTGGCGGCGCTGCCCTCCGGCGCCCGCAAGCCGGCGGAGGCCCAGCCCGCCACCCCGGCCCTGATCGGCGAGATCGACGACCGGCCCGCAGGCTATGCGGCGGTGGCGGATCGCTCGGGCCGCAGCGCCGGCCAGACCGGCACCGAGCTTGCGGCGATCGGCAAGGGCGGCGACAGCCCGGTCGACCGGCTCAGGGCGATGATCGGCGAGCGGCAGGAGGAAACCGTCGAGATCCTGCGCAGCTGGCTCGAAGAAAACGAAGGAACCGCGTGATGGCCATTTCCCACCTGCTCGAGGATTTCAGCACCCTCACCCTGCCCGACGGCGCCACCAAGCTGATGAGCGAGGACGCCATCGAGGACCAGCGCCTGGCCGCCTTCGAACAGGGGTACTCCGCCGGCTGGGACGACGCGATCAGCGCCCAGACCCAGGATCACGGCCGGATCAGCGCCGAGCTGGGGCGGTCGCTGGAGGACCTGTCCTTCTCCTACCACGAGGCGCTCGGCCAGATGATGAAATCGGTCGAGCCGCTGTTCCGCAGCCTGGTGAACCGGGTCCTGCCGGACGTGATGCACGACACGGTCGGCCACCTGATGGTCGAGCAGCTTTGCCGGATCGCGCGGGACCAGGCGGCGCAACCGGCGGTTCTGGCCGTCGCGCCAGGCACCGCCGAAGCGCTGAGGCCGATCCTCGATCAGGACTTCGCGATGCCGGTCGAGCTCAGCGAGGACGACGCGCTCGCGCCGGGCCAGGCCTGCCTGCGCCTCGCCGAGACCGAGATCGAACTGGACAGCGACAAGCTGCTGGCGGGGATCCGCGAGGCGATCGACACCTTCTTCTATCAATCCGCCGAGGAGAAACGACATGGATGAGCAGACCGGAGCCGCGCGGCCGGGGGCCGAGCCGGGCAACCCGTTCACCTCGGTTCCCATCGAGATCACGGTTTCGGTGGGCAAGGCCCGCCCGCTGATCCGCGATCTGGTCGGGCTGGGCGAGAACGCGGTGCTGACCCTCGACAGGCGGGTCGAGGACCCGGTCGAGCTCTATGTGGGCGATCAGCTGGTGGCCCGCGGACAGCTCGAGGAGCTCGACGGCGAGCAGGCCGGCCAGCTGGCTGTCAGGCTGACCGAGATCGCCGATCTGCAGAACGAGCTGGGATGACCCTTTCGTCCAGGCTCGGGCTGGGGGCGGCGCTCGCCCTCGGTTTCCTGCTGCTGCCGGGGCTCGCCGTGGCCCAGGACATCACCCTCTCGCTGGGCAGCGATGCGTCGATCACCGCCCGGTCGATCCAGCTGATCGTCCTGATCACCGTGCTCAGCCTCGCGCCGGGCCTGGCGATCATGGTGACCTGCTTTCCCTTCCTGGTCACGGTCCTGGCGATCCTGCGCCAGGCGATCGGCCTGCAGCAATCGCCGCCGAACATGCTGATCGTCAGCCTTGCGCTGTTCCTGACCTATTTCGTGATGGAGCCGGTCTTCACCACCGCCTGGGAGACCGGCATCCAGCCGCTGCTGGCGGAAACCATCGACGTGGAAACCGCGATGACCCGCACGCTCGAGCCGTTTCGCGGCTTCATGGCGGCGCGCGTCGATCCCGACACCTTCGGCGCCATGGCCGATCTGCGCCCCGATGCCGCGACCATCGAGACCGGCCCGCAGGCCCCGCTCTCGGTGCTGATCCCCAGCTTCCTGCTCTCGGAAATCTCGCGCGCCTTCCAGATCGGGTTCCTGGTCTTCCTGCCCTTCCTGATCATCGACCTGGTGGTCGCGGCGGTGCTGATGTCGATGGGCATGATGATGGTGCCGCCGGCCATCGTGTCGCTGCCCTTCAAGCTCGCCTTCTTCGTGATCGCCGATGGCTGGAGCCTCGTCGCCAGCGCCCTGGTGCGCAGCTACTATCCATGACCGGCTGACGGCTCGGCAACAGATTTGTCGCGACGAGGCCGGTCGCGAAACCCCGACCCGGTCACCGCGGAAGCGGGTCCCTGTCCTTGCGTTTCTCGCGCGCCTTCAGCGCCTCGAAGCCGATGATCACATCCAGAAGCTCGGTGGTGATCTCGTTCTGCCGCACCGCGCGGCTCTCGGCGGTCAGCGCCTCGAGCTGCTCGTCCACCGATTGCTCGGCCTGCTGCATCCGCGCCAGCCGCGCCGCGTTCTCGGTGACCAGCGCCTCGGCGGCGGCGCGGAAAAGCTCGGCGAAGAGATAATTCCGGATCAATGCGGCGAGCAGCCGGTCCGCCGGCATGGTGAACTGCGGCAGGCTGCGCGAGGCCCAGGGCCGCCGCGCGAAGGTGCCGGTCAGCGCCGGATCGAGCGGCAGCAAAGGCTGCGCGACCGGCGCCTGCTCGCCATGCCCCGAGCGCTGCATGAAGACCAGCGCGACCGAGATCGCCCCCTGCGGGCTGGCCTGCTGGATCGCGTCGAGCCGGGTGATCAGGTGGCCGGCCAGCCGGCCAAGGCCCTCCGCCGTCGCCGGCGGCAGCAACGCCGCCTCGGGCGCCAGGTCCAGCCCGGCCAGCGCGTCCTCCATCTGCGCGCCGATGCAGATCAGCCGCGTGCCCGGTCGATCCGCCAGGTCCTGCGCAACCCGGGCGGCCAGCATCTCGTTGTAATTGCCGCAAAGCCCGTGATCCGAGCCGAAGGCGATGATCACCGGCACGGCGCCCGCGTCCGCCTGCGCCGGGAGCGGGCCGTTGCGATGCACGAAGGCATGAAACCCCTCCAGCACCGTCGCGCGAAAGGCCTCGATGCCGTGGGCGGCCTCCTCGTAGGGCCGGGCGTTGATCGCCGACATGGTCTTCATCGTGCGCACGATGCCGCGAATGCTGCGCATGGTCTCGGTGCGATGGCTCAGAAGCTCAAGCGTCTGGGCCATGGCCCTCGGCCTCCTGCGCAAGCGCCCGGCGCGCCAGATCGATCACCCGCGCGCGGTCCGCGTCCGAGAGGGTTTCGTTCTGCGCGATCAGCGCCGCCAGGCCGCAATCCTCCGCCCGGATCGCGGCGCGGATCGTCGCCATCGCCGCGCCGGTCTCCGCCTCGCCCAGCCCGTCGAGCAGGCCGTCCATCGCCGCCAGCAGCACCGCCAGCTGCTCGGCCGCCGGCATCGGGTCGCGCTCGGGCTGGCGCAGGGCGGCGCGCACCGCGACGCCGCGCTTCAACCGGGCGCGGGTGGCGGCATCGAGCCGGGTGCCGAAGCGGGCGAATTCCTCCAGCTCCTCGAATTGCGACAGCGTCACCCGAAGGTTGCCCGCGACCTCGCGGAAGGCCCGGCTCTGCGCCTTGCCGCCGACCCGGCTGACCGACACCCCCAGATCGACCGCCGGGAACTGGTTGCGGCGCACCAGCCGGGGCGAGAGATAGATCTGGCCGTCGGTGATCGAGATCAGGTTGGTTGGGATATAGGCCGAGAGGTTCTCGGCCTGGGTCTCGACCACCGGCAGCACGGTGATCGACCCGCCCCCCGCCGCGCCGCCCCACTGGCCGGCGCGCTCCAGAAGCCGGGCGTGAACATAGAAGATGTCGCCGGGAAAGGCCTCGCGCCCCGGCGGGCGGCGCAGGAGCAGCGACAGCTCGCGATAGGCATGGGCGTGGTGGGTCAGATCGTCCAGCACCACCAGAACGTCGTCGCCCTTCGTGGCGAAGCTTTCGGCGATGGTCATGGCCGCATAGGGCGCGATGAAGGCCAGCCCCGGCGCATCCTCGTCGCCGGCGGCAAGAACGACGCAGCGCTCCATCATCCCGCCGTCGCGCAACGCCGCGATCACCTTGGCCACCGCATCGCCGCGCTGGCCGATGGCGCAATAGACGCAAATGACGCCGGTGGCCTTCTGGTTCAGGATCGTGTCGACGGCGATCGAGGTCTTGCCGGTCTGCCGGTCGCCGATGATCAGCTCGCGCTGTCCCAGGCCCACCGGCACCGCGGCATCCACCACCTTGAGCCCGGTGGCCAGCGGACGCGACACCGCCGAGCGGTGCAGGATGTCGGGCGCCTCGGCCTCGACCGGGTGGCGGAGAGCGGCATCGACCGGCCCCTTGCCGTCGCGCGGCCGGCCCAAGGCATCGATCACCCGGCCCAGCAGCGCCGGGCCCACCGGAACGCCGACCACCTCGCCGGTCCGCTGCACGTCCTCGCCCATGGTCACAGCCTCGGACGGGCCCAGCAGCACCACGCCCAGGCGTTCCGGCTCGAGATCGAAGACGATGCCGCGCACCCCCGAGGCGAAGTCGAGCAACTCGTCCGAGAGCGCCCGCGCCAGCCCGGTGACGATGGCGATCCCGTCGCCGACCTCGGCGACGTGGCCGATCTCGCTGACCTGCGGCGCCGGCGCACGGCTGTCGAGCAGCGTTCTGACCAGATCCTCGGTGGTCAGGTGTCCCCCGGTCTCAGGCAGCATCGGTCACCCCCTTCCCGGCGGGACGGCCGGCGCGATCCTCCAGCACCGCGCCAAGCCCGTCGAGATAGCTGTCTACCGTCCAGGCGACCTGGGCGCCGCCGAGGCGCAGGGTCAGGCCCGGCGAGAGCGCGGGATCGGTGGCAAGGCGCAGCGTCACCCCCGGCAGCACCGCGGCGAAGGCGTCGCGCAGGGCCTTGGCCTCGGGCTCGGGCAAGGGATCGCGGGTCAGGGCGACCGCCTCGCGGCTGTCGCCGGCAGCGGCGCCCAGATCCTTGGCGACCTCGGCCAGGCGGTTCGCGGCCCGGGCGACGATGCGCGCCTCCAGGGTCTCGTCCGCAAGGTCGGCCAGCGCCTTGCGGGTCAACGACAGCAGCGCCTCGGCGCCGGTGCGGTGCAGATCGGCGCTATAGCTCTGCGCCTCCTCGGTGCGCCGGGCGGCACGCTCGGCCCGCTCGGCCTCGAGCCGCTTGCGGGTCTCGGCCAGCAGCGCGTCGCGTTCGGCTTCGGCCTCGGCGCGCGCCGCCTCCAGCGTTTCGGCGCGACTGGCGCGCAGCGCCGCGATCTCGGCCTTGTGCGCCGCCTCGGCGGCCTCGGCGGCCTTGCGGATCTTGTCGGCCTCGGCCATGCGCTCGGCGATCTCCCGCTCGCGGGCGTCGATGCCGTCGAGGATCGGCCGGTAGAGGAACCGCTTCAGCAGCCAGACCAGGATCAGGAAGTTGACGATCTGGGCGGCGACCGTGATCCAGTCGATGGACATGCCTAGCCGCCCGCGCCCTGCGTCGCCGCCGCCAGGGCCGCATCCCAGAACGGGTTGGCGAAGAGCAGGATCATCGCCACCACGAAGCAGTAGATGGCGGTGGATTCGATCATCGCCAGGCTGACGAAGAGGGTCCGGGTCAGGGTCGGGGCCGCGTCGGGCTGCTGGGCGATGGCGCTGAGCGCGGTGGCGGCGGCGCGGCCCTCGCCGAGCGCCGGCCCCAGCGAGCCCACCGCCATGGTCAGGCCTGCGGTGAAGATCGAGATGGCGGCGATGATGGACAGATCGGTCATGTGGGATCCTTTGCGTCTGGCGCCGGCCCGGGCGGCGGGCTGGTGGCCGAGGAGATGTAGACGGTGGCGAGGATGGCGAAGATATAGGCCTGCACGACGCCGGTGAGCAGCCCGAGCATGTTCATCGCCACCGGAAAGAAGAACGGCGCGACGCCGAGCAGGATGGCGGCAATCACCGCGCCGCTCATGATGTTGCCGTACAGGCGGATCGCCAGCGAGATCCCGCGCGAGGCCTCGCCGATGATGTTGAAGGGCAGCATGATCGGCGACGGCTCAAGATAGGTTTTCAGATAGCCGCCGACCCCCCGGCTGGCGATCCCGAAGATCGGCACCGCCACCAGCACCGACAGGGCCAGCGCCGCGGTGGTCGAGAGCGACGCGGTGGGCGGATCGAAGCCCGGCACCACGGTCAGCAGGTTGGAGGTGACGATGAAGAGGAAGAGCGTGCCGGTGAAATAGAGCAGGCGGCGGTCGGGCCGGTGGCTGACCTCGGCGATCTGGCTTTCGATCAGCCCGACGATCACCTCCAGCGCGGTGCGCCAGCGGCCCGGGCGCACGTCCGGGCGCAGGTTGCGGGTGATCAGCACCGATCCGACGGTCAGCAGCGCCATGATCAGCCAGGTGTTGACGATCGTCCAGTTGACGGCCAGCCCGCCGATCGCGAAGGCGATGCTGTCGTCGGGGGTCAGCTGCATCTTTGTGCCTCCTTCCGGGCCGGGCGCCGGGCGAGGGCGATGGCGGCGAAGCGCACCGCCAGGAAGGCCAGCGCGAAGCCGGCCAGCGCCGCCGCGCCGATCTGCGCGACCAGCCAGCCGATGCCCAGCAGGACGGCGATGCGCAACGCGCCGCTGAGCATCAGCACCGCGCCCGGGTTGCGCGCGCGCAGCGCCAGCCGCAGGCCCAGCGCCAGGCCGGCGAAGAACAGCGCCCCGGTTCCCGCTCCGGCGGCGAGCCCAAGGGCGAACCCGGCCCAGTCGATGGCGCTCATTTTCCGCCTCCTTCCCTGCCGATCCAGCCCCAGGCGATCAGCGCACCCACGAACACCCCGCCCAGGATCAGAGCGATGGTCCAGGAAAACTCTTGCGGCGCGGCGCGGTCCAGCCACAGCCCCAGGAACGCGCCGCCGACCGTGGGCACGGCAATCGACCATCCGATCACGCCGAAGGTGCCGATGCCGCGCAGCGGGCTGGGACCCGGATCGTCGCGTGCCGCCTTCATGCGGCTGGCACGGGCACCGATATCGCTGGCCGACCTGTCGGGTTTCTCGCTCATGGGTGCGGCCTGCGCAGGCTGGCGAAACGCCGCACCATGTCGGCCTCGAGCCGCGAGAGGGCGGCGCGGGCGGCGCGTTCCTCGTCCTCGATCTCGGCGAAGCTGCGGTTCACGGTGTCGCGCAGCCGGTCCAGATCGGCGCTTTCGACGCCGCGATGCACGGCGATCTCGACGCGGCGCCCCTTCTTGACCAGCAGCCCCGCATCCACGCCGAAGAACCGCTCGCGCCCGCCCGCCTCGGTGAGCACCAGCACGGAGGGCACCAGTTCGGTGACGAAATCGACATGGTTCGGCAGCAGGCCGAAGGCGCCGTCGGCGGCGGTCGCGGTCAGGGCGATGGCCGGGCCCTCGAACAGCACGCTCGCGGGCAGACGCAGATGCACCCGCATGTCGGCGGCCATGGTCACGGCTTGCCCTCCGCCTCGGCCAGCGCGCCGATCATGTAATAGGCGCTTTCGGGCAAATCGAAGGCGGTCTCGGCCAGGATCGCCTCGCACCCGGCGAGGGTGTCGGCCAGCGGCACCAGCCGGCCGGCGGTGCCCGCCGCGGCGCCGGTGGTGAAGAAGGGCTGGGTCAGGAACCGCTCCAGCCGGCGGGCGCGGGCGACGATGGCGCGGTCATGGGCCGAAAGCTCCTCGATGCCCAGCATGGCGATGATGTCGCGCAGCTCCTCGTATTCGGCCAGGGTCCGGCGCACGCCGCGGGCGATGTCGTAGTGGCGCTGCCCGACCACCGCGGGGGTCAGCATCACCGAGGCCGAGGCCAGCGGATCGACCGCCGGATAGAGGCCTTCGCTCGCCCGCTTGCGCGACAGCACCACCGAGGCCGACAGGTGCGAGAAGATATGCGCCGCCGCCGGGTCGGTGAAATCGTCGGCCGGCACATAGACCGCCTGGATCGAGGTGATCGAGCCCTTGCGGGTCGAGGCGATGCGCTCCTGCAGCGCGGCCAACTCGGTGGCCAGGGTCGGCTGGTATCCCACCCGCGACGGCATCCGGCCCAG
>JAGRMU010000111.1:1741-3592 GCA_020441165.1 Sedimentitalea sp. | reverse complement strand
CCCGCCTGCACGAAGCGGAAGATGTTGTCGATCAGCAGCAGCACGTCCTGCCCGCGGTCGTCGCGGAAATACTCGGCCATGGTCAGCGCCGAGTGACCGATCAGGAAGCGCACGCCGGGGGCCTCGTTCATCTGGCCGAAGAGCATGACCATCTGGTCGCGCACCCCGGCCTCGCCCATCTCGCGCCACAGCTCCTCGGCCTCGCGCGAGCGCTCGCCGATGCCGCAGAAGAGGCTGACCCCGTGATGGTGCTCGACGGTGTTGTGGATCAGCTCGCTCAGCAGCACGGTCTTGCCGACGCCGGCGCCGCCGAAGAGCCCGGTCTTGCCGCCGCGCTCGATGGGCGAGAGCAGGTCGATGGCCTTGATCCCGGTCTCCAGCACCTCGGCCCGCGACACCCGGTCCTCCAGCGCCGGCGGCGGCCGGTGGATCGGGCGGCGGTCGAGATCGCGGGGCGGCGGCAGCCCGTCGATCGGGGCACCGAAGACGTTCAACATCCGGCCCAGCACGCCGTCGCCCACCGGCACCTCGATGCCGCCGCCGGTCAGCGTGACCGGCGCGCCGAGGCCGAGCCCGCGCACCGGGCCGAGGGCGATGCAGCGCGCGATGCCGCCACCGACCAGCAGCGCCACCTCCAGCGCGGTCTCGCCGGCATGCACGAGGGCGTTGATCTGGGGCGGCGGGCCGGCAAAGGCGACATCCACGACCCCGCCGCGAATGGCCGCGATGGTGCCGGCCCCGGCCCCGGAGCCGTTCTGGTCGATGGTCTCCTGCACGGTCATCCGCAAGGGCCCCCTTTTGTCGCGCGACCGGAACCGGGCACCGCCGCCGGGCAGCGGCAGCTTAACCCTATTTCTGCAGAACGTAACTGCCCGGCGCCTCGGCCAGCGGCGCATAGCCGGCGCCGGGATTGCCCATCGCCGGCGGCGCCACCGGATCGCCCGACCGCGCGCCCAGCCAGGACACCCATTCCGGCCACCAGGATCCGCCCTGCACCGGGGTCTGCGCCGCCCAGGTCTGCGGGTCGATATAACGCTCGCCTTGCCGGGCCGTCGCGATCTGATAGGTGCGGCGCGGGTGCCCCGGCTCGGACACGATGCCGGCATTGTGCCCGCCGCTGGTCAGCACGAAGGTCAGATCGGTATCGAGGTAGAGGTGCATCTTGTAGACCGACGGCCATGGGGCGACGTGATCGGTCTGGGTGCCCACCGAGAACACCGGCGGCCGGATGTCGGTGACCGAGATCGGATGCCCGTCGACGGTGAAATTGCCCTCGGTCAGATCGTTGTCGAGATAGAGCGAGCGCAGGTATTCCGAATGCATCCGGTAGGGCATCCGGGTGCCGTCGGCATTCCACGCCATCAGGTCGAACATCGCCGGCTCGTCGCCCATCAGGTAGCTGCGCACGATCCGCGACCAGATCAGGTCGGTGGTGCGGATCATCTGGAAGGCGCCGGTCATCTGGGTGGTGTCGAGGAAGCCCTGCTCCCACATCATGTCCTCCAGATAGGTCAGCTGGCTTTCGTTGATGAAAAGCTGCAATTCCCCGGCCTCGGTGAAATCGATCTGCGAGGCGAAGAAGCTCAGCGTGGCGAAGGGATCGGCGCCGTCGCGTCCCATGGCGGCGGCGGCGATCGCCAGCAGCGTGCCGCCCAGGCAATAGCCCACCCCGTGGATCTTCTGCTCCGGCACGATGGAATGGATCGCCGCGATGGCGTCCAGCACCCCCATCCGGCGATAGTCGTCCATGCCCAGGTCGCGATCCTCGGCATCCGGGTTGCGCCAGGAGACCATGAACACCGTATAGCCCTGATCGACCAGGTAGCGGACCAGCGAATTCTCGGGCGAGAG
>JAGRMU010000111.1:403-1723 GCA_020441165.1 Sedimentitalea sp. | reverse complement strand
TGATCCAGGCCGGCACGATCAGCACCGGCTCGGGGCGCACCGTGCCGGTGGTTGGTGCATACTGGATCAGCTCGATCAGACGGTTGCGATAGACCACCTTTCCGGGGGTCGCGGCGACCTCGTGACCGGGGCGGAAGGCCTCGGCCCCGGCCGGGGGCTTGTCGTTGAACTGCCGGTCGAGATCGTCCAGCCAGATCCGGAAGCCCCGGACCAGGTTCTGCCCGCCCTCCTGCCGCGTGCGTTCCAGCACTTCGGGGTTGGTCGCCAGGAAATTCGACGGCGAATAGGTGTCGAGGATCTGGCGCGAGACGAATTCCATCACCTTCTCGTGCTGGTCGGTCACGCCGCGCACCCCGGTGGTGACGTTGTTCCACCATTGCTGATTGAGCAGGAAGGCCTGGTAGTAGAGGTTGAAGGGCCATGTCTGCCAGGCCTCGCCGCGGAAGCGGCTGTCCTGCGGCAGCGGCTCGATGCAGGGCTCGGCCCCGTCGCGGTTGCCGGCGCAGGTCATGGCAAACCGCGTCAGCCGCATCCACTTGTGCAGCGCCTTGCGCGACAGCTCGAGCTGCTTGCCCGGCGAGGTCGCGAGATGCGCCAGCCAGTCCATGTAGGCCCCGACCAGGGCGGCGGGCGAGAGGCCCCGGGTGAGCTTGGCCATGCCGGCATGGGTCATCCGGTCGAGAAGCTCGGTCAGGAGCTCGGCCGACCGGGCGTCCGGGCGCGGTTTCGGGGCCGGCTTGGCCGACGCCTTCGCGGGGCGTCGCGTTCGGCCTGCCCCCGGTTTCTCGACCGCGCGCAGCGGTCCGTCGCCGCCCGCAGGGTCGACCCGCAGGATCTTTGCCTCGGTCCCGGTTCTCGTCGTCTTTCGCGGTGTTCCGGCCATCGTTCGGTTCTCCTTGCGGACGTTCCCGGCAGTCGCGGCCTTCCATGGCAGGCCCGAGGCCGCATCGCCTTAATCTCGATCAAATGGGGACCGCAGGCCGGTGCGGCAAGCCCGGTGCGACAAGGCGCTCGCGGGGCCCGCGCATTGTGCGGACCGCCCGACGGTGCTAGAGGCGCGGCAACAGAAATGGAGTTGACCCGTGACCGAAGCCTATATCGTCAAAGACATCGCCCTGGCCGAGTATGGCCGCAAGGAACTGACCATCGCCGAGACCGAGATGCCGGGGCTGATGGCGCTGCGCGAGGAATACGGCGCGTCGAAACCGCTCAAGGGCGCCCGGATCGCCGGCAGCCTGCACATGACCATCCAGACCGCGGTGCTGATCGAGACGCTCACCGCGCTGGGCGCCGAGGTCCGCTGGGCCTCGTGCAACATCT
>JAGRMU010000111.1:0-331 GCA_020441165.1 Sedimentitalea sp. | reverse complement strand
TACTGGGACTATGCCGACCGGATCTTCCACTTCGAGGAGGGCGGCGCCAACATGATCCTCGACGATGGCGGCGACGCCACGCTCTACATCCTGATGGGCGCCCGCGTGGAGGAGGGCGAGACCGACCTGATCGCGGTGCCCAAGTCGGAGGAGGAAGAGGCGCTCTTCGCCCAGATCCGCAAGCGCATGGCGCAGAGTCCCGGCTGGTTCACCCGTCAGCGCCACATGATCCAGGGCGTGACCGAGGAGACCACCACCGGCGTGCACCGGCTCTACCAGATGATGGAGAAGGGGCATCTGCCCTTCCCGGCGATCAACGTCAACGACAGCG
>JAGRMU010000535.1 GCA_020441165.1 Sedimentitalea sp. | reverse complement strand
CGCTGCCAGCGGTTGATGCGCTGGGTGTCGCCCCAGTCGAAGGAGATGTGATCGGGAAACGGCCGGTCGACCATCTTGTTGTTGGTATTGCCGAGGATGCCGCCCGGCGGGGCGACGAATTCGGGGTTGTCCGCATAGGGCGCGCGGCCCAGCCAGCGGTTCTCGGCGCGCCAGCCGGGGCTGGGCATCCGGCCCTGGCTCTGGTGGTTCGGATCGCGCTGCGGCACCGCGCCGATCAGCTTCATGGCGATGGTGTTCTGATCGACGAGGCTCAGGTTCTGCGAGGGCGCGATGTAGCCTTCGCTGACCGCGATCGCCTCCTGCACGGTGCCGGCGCCCATCACCGCGATGGCGGCGCTCAGCGAGGTGTCGCGCGGGCTGAGCGCGGTCCAGGACAGCGAGACGACATGGCCCGGGGGGGTGATGGTCTCGAGCGCGAAATCGCTGCCCGGCAGGACCGGGCCGTTCTCGGTCCAGCGCAGGGTCAGGGTGATCGGCGGCGCGCCCTTGATGTCGATGATCGACGGCCGGCTCTCGAAGGGCTTGAAGCCCTCGGGGGTCAGGTATTCCTCGGGATTGTCCGGGTTCAGCTGCTCGATATGCAGGTCCTGATCGTCGAGGTAGGACGAGGTCAGCCCCCAGCCCAGCCGCGCGCTGCGTCCGGTCAGCACCGCCGGGATGCCGGGAATGGTGGCCCCGATCACGTCGCCGCGCGTCAATTGCAGCCGCGCCAGGTACCAGATCACCGGGGCCGAGAAGCCCAGATGCGGATCGTTGGCCAGGAGCGTGCCGCCGGCGGCCGAGCGCGAGGGCGCGGCGCTCCAGGCGTTCGAGGCGCCGGCCAGACCCCGGCGCGGTGCCGGCCAGAGCGGATCGTCGGGTGCGGGCGGCGCCTCGGCATAGCGCGGAAGGCCGGGGAAGAGGGCCGAGTATTCCGGCAGGGCGGCGATCGGGGCGCCCGGTGCGTCGGGCAGGATGTCGCGCAGCCGGGCCTCGTCGTCCAGCATCAGCGCGGTACGGGCGCGCAGCACCTCGTCCTGCAGATGGCCAGAGAGGCGCAGGCCCAGCAGCTTGACGATGGCCAGCGAATCCGCCGGTTGCCAGGGTGCCACCGGCGCATTGAAGATGAAGAGCTCCGGCGCGCCGCGCCCCAGCGCCTGGTCGTTGATCTCGGCAAGCCGCGCGTTCACCCCGGCGGCATAGGCATCGAGCGCGGTGCGCGTCTCGGCGTCCTGCACCTCCTCCGACTGCACTGCCAGCCGGTAGAGATCGAGGCGGCGGAGCAGCCGGTCGATGGCAATGGTGCGCGGCCCGAACACCTCGGAGAGCCGCCCCTGGACGGTGCGGCGCAGCATGATCATTTGCCACAGCCGGTCCTGGGCATGGGCATAGCCGAGCCCGAAGAACACGTCCGCGTCGTCCGCGCCGAAGATATGTGGCACGTTGGCGTGATCGCGCACGATCTCGACCGGCGCCGCGATGCCCTCAACCGCGACCTCGCGGTCGTAATCTGGCAGCGACTGGCTGGCCAGGAAATAGCCCAGGGCGACAAGCGCCACCGCCAGGATCACCAGCCCCGCCGCGATCCGCAGCAACCATTTAAAGACCGTTCCCATTCACCCCTCGTCTGTGTCCGCGGGTCCGCGGATGCCGGGTGCAACAGGCGACTGGACCCGGCCCGCTGGCCTGATAGGTATTGTCGCACTCTAGGACAGGACGCAATAAGGGGAAAGCACATGGCGAAACTGGCATTTCTGGGGCTCGGGGTGATGGGCTATCCGATGGCGGGGCATCTTCGGGGCGCCGGCCACGAGGTCACCGTCTACAACCGCACCGCCGCCAAGGCCGAGGCCTGGGTCGCCGAGCATGGCGGGGCGAGCGCCGCGACCCCGCGCGCGGCGGCCGAGGGCGCCGAGTTCGTGATGGCCTGCGTCGGCAATGACGACGATCTGCGCAGCGTCTGCTTGGGCGAGGACGGGGCCTTTGCCGGGATGGGGTCGGGGTCGGTCTTCGTCGATCACACCACCGTCTCGGCAAGCGTCACCCGCGAGCTTTACGCCGCGGCGCAGGAGGCCGGCATCGGCTTTGTCGATGCGCCGATCTCGGGCGGGCAGGCCGGGGCCGAGAAGGGGGCGCTGTCGGTGATGTGCGGCGGCGACACGGGCGTCTTCGCCCGCGCCGAGCCGTTGATCGCCGCCTATGCGCGGATCTGCCGCCGGATCGGCCCTTCCGGCGCCGGCCAGTTGACCAAGATGTGCAACCAGATCGCCATCGCCGGTCTGGTGCAGGGCCTCTCCGAGGCGCTGCATTTCGCCGAGAAGGCGGGGCTGGACGGGCGCGCGGTGATCGAGGTGATCAGCCAGGGCGCCGCGGGCAGCTGGCAGATGTCCAACCGCTACGAGACCATGCTGGACGA
>JAGRMU010000534.1:917-1229 GCA_020441165.1 Sedimentitalea sp. | reverse complement strand
CATGGCCCAGCGTCAGGTATTGCTGATAGCGCTTCGGCGAGACCCCGACCCAGGCCGAGAACAGCCGCTGGAAGTGCGCCGGGCTCATGTCCATGCGCGCCGCCAGCTGCTCGAGCGTCAGACCCTCGCCGCCAGCGTCGATCATCTCGATGGCCCGGCGCATGACGCCGTAGTGATATCCCTGTTCGACGATCTGCATGTTCATCGCGGCCTCCTGTCCTTGCCCGCCAATCTAAAGCCGGTGCAGCCGCGTGACGACCCGTTTCCTGCGCAACCGAACTTGCCCAAGCGCGCGTCAGAATATCACATATG
>JAGRMU010000534.1:0-729 GCA_020441165.1 Sedimentitalea sp. | reverse complement strand
CTGGTGCTGACCCATCAGGCCATCGACAGCGGTCATGGTTCGCATATCCTGCTCTGCGGCGCCGCCGGTGACATGGCGCTGAAAGACGCGCCCGAGAGCGCCACGGCGCCGCAGCCGCCAAAGGGCGCGAGCCCGCAGATGCTGATGCAGGGGGCGATCCAGAAGGGCGCCACCGTCGAGGTCTGCGCGATCTACCTGCCCGGCAAGGGGGCCGAGGCCACGGCCCTCGTCGACGGCGTCGGCGTTGCCCAACCGCCGGCCATGGCAGGCGCGATGACTGCCGACGATACCATCGTCTGGTCGTTCTGACACCGCAAGGGACCGGGCCTTCCGGTCCCTTGCCCTGCGGCGCAAGGACGGGCATAGCTTCGCCCATGGCCCGGCCGCTCGATTATCACACGATCCGCGCGATCTTCACCCGCTTTCACGAGGCCGAGCCGGCCCCGGAGGGCGAGCTGGAGCATGTCAACGCCTACACGCTGCTGGTCGCGGTGGCGCTCTCGGCGCAGGCCACCGATGTCGGGGTGAACAAGGCCACCCGCGCGCTTTTCGCCGAAGTGGACACGCCGCAGAAGATGCTCGATCTCGGCGAGGAGGGCCTGACCGGGCATATCCGCACCATCGGCCTCTTCCGCCAGAAGGCGAAGAACGTGATCAAGCTCAGCCGCATCCTGGTCGAGGAGTATGACGGCGAGGTGCCCAGTTCGCGCGCCGCGCTGCAAGCGCTGC
>JAGRMU010000533.1:381-1563 GCA_020441165.1 Sedimentitalea sp. | reverse complement strand
GCCTGCATATGCGGGATCGGCTCCGCGATCGGATGATCCGGCACGGGCTCGGGGCCCGGATGGAAACTGTCCGGGAGCCCTTCGATCTGACAGGCGTTGAAGACCCGGTAGGATTTCTGGAAACGGAAGACGCGGGCGTCGTCGGTCTCGCCATCGTCGGCCGCGTCACCCCCCTCCCCTTGTTTCCGGCTCTGCCCGTAATAGACCACCAGGGAGGATTTCTCGCCTTTGCGGATCCTGGCGTCCATGGCGTTGGCCTGTGGCATCGTCATCCAGAAGGGCGAGCGGTAGCCGGCCATCGTCGTCCGCATGGTCAGCAGGAAGTTGTTGACGCCCTGGTAGGGCTCGCCGCACACGCGCAGGGGCCGGGAGCTGCCGCCCGCCGTCCAGGGCTTGCGCCACGGCAAGACCCCGCGTTCGATGATGCGGATGAGTTCGTTCGTGATCGACGCGGCGGCGTTGAATTTGGGTTTGGATTTTGCCATGGGTGGTCTCCGATGTCAGAAGGAGCGCACGGCACCCGTGCGCGGACCGGAGAACGGTTTTGGAAAGTAGCCCCGCGGTGGGGGGGAAGGCCCCCTCCGGAACCCCGCCAGACCCCTTTCCCACCTTCTCTGGATCCGGCAGGACAAAGGCCCGCTTTAACTTTTAAGTCACAAAGACGGAGGACCTGCCGAACTCCTTCCAGCGGAGGTCTGGCAAACCGACAGAAGCCGAACCCAAGGCAGCGGCCACGCAGGCGGTTCATCCCCGCGTGAGCGGGGAACGCTGGGTCTCGATCTGCTGCGTGAGCTGCTCGATCGGTTCATCCCCACGTGGGCGGGGAACGCATCAGCGTCAGCGCACCGCCCGCCACCGCCAGCGGTTCATCCCCGCGTGGGCGGGGAACGCGAACGCCGATGGCTCGTCGAGGATCGACGGCTCGGTTCATCCCCGCGTGGGCGGGGAACGCCCGGCACGGCGTCCAGTGGTCTGAGCCGAACCCGGTTCATCCCCGCGTAGGCGGGGAACGCGGAATTGCCAGCGGAACAAACACCTAGCGCAACCCTCTCTTATCAAATCGCCCTAAACTGTCCCATTGGCGCTGACGTCAGACAAAATACATCTACCGGATGCTGAACAACCGCGCGTACATCGGCGAGGCGGTCCACAAGGGTGACAGCTACCCCGGCGAGCACGACG
>JAGRMU010000533.1:0-202 GCA_020441165.1 Sedimentitalea sp. | reverse complement strand
AGCCAGACGGTGCTGAAGCATGGTGCTGGATCGTGTCCGGTCGGCCGGGTCCCAGCGGGCGAGATCGAGACCGCGGTCATCGACCAGCTCCGTGCCGTGTTTCGCCGTCCGGAGATCGTTGCGGGGACATGGAAAGCGGCCCGCACCCATGCCGCCGACATAACGGAATCCGACGCGCGTGAACTGATGCGGTGGATGCCCC
>JAGRMU010000110.1:12208-13552 GCA_020441165.1 Sedimentitalea sp. | reverse complement strand
GGTAGTGATCGATCCGGTAGATCTGTTCTTCGCGGAAATGCGCGGCCAGCGTGGCGTTCAGCGCCCGGGCGCTGTCCAGATCGTGGCCGAAGGGCTTTTCCACGACGATCCGCGCCTTGTCCGAGGCCATGCCATGGGCGTGCAGTCGCTCGGCCAGATCGCCGAAGAGACTGGGACCGACCGAGAAATAGAAGGCCCGCACCCGGTCCGCGTCCAGCCGGCCGGCCAGCTCGGCCCAGCCGTCGGCGCCGCGCGCATCGATGGCGACATAGTCCACGAGGTCCAGAAAGCGCCCCAGCGCGGCCTCGTCGCAGCGCCCCGGCGCGAACTCGCGAATCGATTGCGCCGCGAGCGCGCGGTATTCCTCCGGCCCGTGGGCGCTGCGCGCCACGCCGATCACCCGCGCCTCGGCGGGCATCTGCCCCGCGCAGAAGCGCCGGAACAGCGCCGGCAGGATCTTGCGCCGCGCCAGATCGCCGGTGCCGCCGAAGATCACCAGATCGAAGGGTTCGACCGGTATGACACGTGAGACCATGCTTGCTCCCTTTCCGGTCCCGCCCGGCAACCGCCCTGTCACACGGCGCGTTCAAAACCGTGTCAGCGCCCCCGCACGGTCTTTGCCCGGCGCGCGCGGATCGGCTAGACCCCTCCTAACACGCGATCATCCGGGCAGGCAAAATGAAAGACTTGGACCCCCAGGGGCCGGCGACGGCCAAGTTCCGCGACCCGGCGGTGACCGCGGGCGGGCAGCCGCGCGCGCGCGTCGCTCTCAGCCATCCCGAAACCCTGTGGTTCAATACCGGAACGCTCTGCAACATCACCTGCGCGCATTGCTATATCGACAGCAGCCCGACCAACGACGCCTTGGTCTATCTCACCGCTGCCGAGGTCGAGGACTTCCTGGGCCAGATCGAGGCGCGCGCCTGGCCGGTGCGCGAGATCGGCTTCACCGGGGGCGAGCCGTTCCTGAACCCGCAGATCATCGAGATGGCGCGCGCGGCGCTCACGCGCGGGCACGCGGTGCTGATCCTGACCAACGCCATGCGCCCGATGATGCGCAAGGCCATGCGGGCGGGGCTGGCCGAGCTGGCCGCGCGTTTCGGCGACCGGCTGACGCTGCGGATCTCGGTCGATCACGTCGACCCGGACCTGCATGACGCCGAGCGCGGGCCGGGCAGCTTTGCCGCAACGCTGGCGGGCATGGAATGGCTGCGCGATGCCGGCATCCAGATGACCGTCGCGGGCCGCTCGCTCTGGGGCGGCACCGAGGCCGAGATGCGCGCGGGGTTCGCCGCGCTCTATGCGCGCCACCGCTTCGACATCGACGCCTTCGATCCGGCGCAG
>JAGRMU010000110.1:11363-12173 GCA_020441165.1 Sedimentitalea sp. | reverse complement strand
GAGATCACCACCGCCTGCTGGGACATCCTGGGCAAGTCGCCGGCCTCGGTGATGTGCGCCTCGTCGCGCATGGTGGTGCGCCGCAAGGGCGCGGCGCAGCCGGCGGTGCTGGCCTGCACGCTGCTGCCCTACGCGCCCGAGTTCGAGCTGGGCGTGACGCTGGCCGAGGCCGAGGGCGAGGTCTTTCTCAACCACCCCCATTGCGCGAAGTTCTGCGTGCTCGGCGGCGCCACCTGCTCGGGCTGAGCGCCGCGCCGCGTGCGGGCCTAATGGGTGCCAACGCACGGCAAACCAGAGCGAGTGCCCGTCCCGAAAGGCGCGGGAACTCCCGCGCGCTCAATTCAGGCTCTTGTCGGCCCAGTACCGGGTGCCGCCGACCGTCGCCTTGACGCGCCAGCCCTTCTTGTCGAGCACGAAGAACGAGCGACCGTCGACGAAACGGACCACCTGTTCGGTCTTGTCCTCGCCGATCACCGCGCCGGTCTCGGCCGTCGCCTCATAGCCCAGGGTCACGAAGTCCTGGAAATCCGCCGCCGTCTCGAAGAGGATCACCACCTGCGACTCGAAGCCGCCGATACCGACGGCGAGACCGACACCGCCGCTGCCCATGTTCATGTAGACCCGCTGGCCGGTCTCGCGCGAGACCGCCACGCCGCGCCCGACGCCGGCGGTCGCCGGCAGGAGCGACAGCTTGCGCATGTCGAAGACCGCATAGCCATGGCTTTGCGCGAAGAGCGCGCTGGCTTCGGCGTTCTGGGTCAGCAGCCGGCCCAGAACCTCCGTCGCCATCGCATCGAGCTTGGCGCGGGT
>JAGRMU010000110.1:9421-11201 GCA_020441165.1 Sedimentitalea sp. | reverse complement strand
CCCGCCAGCCCCGCCGTCCAGATCCTGCGCATCGCACCCTCCGCCGGTTCACTCGCGCACAGCTTGCGCCGGGCGGCGGCGGTGGTTCAAGCCGGAAACGCCCCGCGCCAGCCTTCGGGGCCGGACCGCGCGGTCAATGCAGCGTGAATTCCCCGGTCACGTTGCGCCACTCGCCCGAGCGCAGGAGCTTGCGATGGGTAAAGCGCACCGAATGCAGCGGGCCGTCGATCTCCTTCTGCCAGAACTCCACGAACTTGAAGAGGCGCGGATGGTCGGGCGCCAGATCGTAATCCTGCCAGATGAAACTGTTCAGCACGTGCACGTAGTCGGGCATCCGATAGAAGAATTCCGCGGTGGTCAGCCCATAGCCTTTGAGCATCAGTTCGGTTTCGGATCGGTCCATTTCAGCACCTACGAGATTGCCTCAATGATACCATGATTCCCGAAAAATATTACTTTTCAACAAAAACAGGATGTTGGCAGAGGCGCCCCTTGGCTGCCAAGGCCCCGGCCGGCTTGGCATTGCACCTCATGTGCCGGGTCTGATAGAGTGTGCCCACAATATGTAGTTTCCGCACAAGAAATGGGCAGATCTCGTGAGCGATACTCCGGAACCTCCTGAAAACATGGACGAAACGCCGCCACGACGTCCTGCCTACGACGGTCCGACCATCTCCATCGAATCCGAGATGAAGACATCCTATCTCGACTACGCGATGTCGGTGATCGTCAGCCGCGCGATCCCCGACCTGCGCGACGGTCTCAAGCCCGTGCACAGGCGCATCCTCTATGCGATGCACGAGACCGGCAACACCCACGACAAGCCCTATCGCAAGTCGGCGCGGCCCGTGGGCGACGTGATGGGGAAATACCACCCCCACGGCGACAGCGCGATCTACGATGCTCTGGTGCGGATGGCGCAGGACTTCTCGATGTCGCTGCCGCTGCTGGACGGCCAAGGCAATTTCGGCTCGATGGACGGGGACAACCCGGCCGCCATGCGCTATACCGAGGTGCGCATGGACAAGCCGGCCGCGTACCTGCTGGCCGATATCGACAAGGACACCGTCGATTTCCAGGACAATTACGACGGCAAGGACCGCGAGCCCAGCGTCCTGCCGGCGCGGTTCCCGAACATGCTGGTCAACGGCGCAGGCGGCATCGCGGTCGGCATGGCCACCAATATCCCGCCGCACAACCTCGGCGAGGTGGTCGACGCGACACTGGCGCTGATCGCCGACCCGGACCTGACCAGCGAGCAGCTGATCGACTATGTGCCCGGCCCGGATTTTCCCACCGGCGGGCTGATGCTGGGCCGCTCGGGCGCGCGCAAGGCCTATCTGGAAGGGCGCGGCAGCGTCATCATCCGCGCCAAGACCCGGGTCGAGGAGATCCGCAAGGACCGCTGGGCGATCATCGTCGAAGAGATCCCCTATCAGGTCAACAAGGCCACGATGATCGAGAAGATCGCCGAGGCCGCCCGCGAGAAACGTATCGAGGGCATCGCCCATGTCCAGGACGAGAGCGACCGCAACGGCGTGCGGGTCGTCGTCGAGCTGAAGCGCGACGCCACCGCCGAGGTGGTGCTGAACCAGCTCTACCGCTTCTCGCCGATGCAGACCCATTTCGGCTGCAACATGCTGGCGCTCAACGGCGGCCGCCCCGAGCAGCTGACCCTGCGCCGCTTCCTGACCTCGTTCATCGACTTCCGCGAGGAGGTGGTCGCGCGCCGCACCGCCTTTCTTCTGCGCAAGGCACGCGAGCGCAGCCATATCCTCTG
>JAGRMU010000110.1:0-9369 GCA_020441165.1 Sedimentitalea sp. | reverse complement strand
CGGCCGATGCCGCCGAGGCCCGCGACAGGCTGATGACGCGGCGCTGGCCGGCCCGGCCGATCCTGCAATACATCGCGCTGATCGACGATCCGACCCATACCGCCAACGAGGACGGCACCTACAACCTCTCCGAGACCCAGGCCCGCGCCATTCTCGATCTGCGCCTGCAGCGCCTCACCCAGATCGGCGTCAAGGAAGTGACCGACGAGCTGGAAGAGCTGGCCGGCAAGATCAAGGAATACCTCGAGATCCTCGGCAGCCGCGAGCGGATCATGGGCATCATCTCGGACGAGCTGCGCGAGGTGCGCGAGCTGTTCGCGGTGCCGCGCCGCACCGAGATCGTCGACTGGTCCGGCGACATGGAGGACGAGGACCTGATCGAGCGCGAGGACATGGTGGTGACCGTGACCTCGGGCGGCTGGATCAAGCGCACGCCACTGACCGAGTTCCGCAGCCAGCGGCGCGGCGGCAAGGGGCTGTCGGGAATGCAGACCAAGGAAGAGGACGTGGTCACCACGCTCTTCGTCGCCAACACCCACACGCAGCTGCTGTTCTTCACCACCGACGGCATGGTCTACAAGCTCAAGACCTGGCGGCTGCCGCAGGGCGGGCGCACCTCGAAGGGCAAGGCCATCGTCAACATCCTTCCGATCCCGGGCGGCGTCTCGATCGCCGCGATCATGCCGGTCGACGTGCCCGAGGAGCAGTGGGACGATCTGCAGATCGTCTTCGCCACCAGCGCCGGCGACGTGCGGCGCAATGCGCTGAGCGATTTCACCAACGTCATGCGCAACGGCAAGATCGCCATGGACCTGCCCGAGGGGGTCGAGCTGGTGAATGCCCGCATCGCCTCCGAGGAGGACGACGTGATGCTGGTCACCGATTCGGGCCGCGCGATCCGCTTCCCGACCACCGATGTGCGCGTCTTCAAGGGCCGCAAGTCCACCGGCGTGCGCGGCATTCGTCTGCTGAACGGCGACCGGGTGGTGTCGATGTCGGTGATCCGGCACTTCGAGGCCAGCCCCGAGGAACGCGCCGCCTATCTCAAGATGCGCCGCGCCATGGCCGGGCTCGCCGACGATGCCGAGAGTGAGGAGGAAGAGGCCCCCGCCGATCCGAACTTCTCGACCGAACGTTATGCCGAGATGTCGGCGGCCGAGAACCTGATCCTGACCATCACCGCCGGCGGGTCGGGCAAGCTCAGCTCGTCCCACGACTACCCGGTGCGCGGGCGCGGCGGCATGGGCGTGGCGGCGATGGACAAGGCGATGCGCGGNNNNGCGCTGGTCGCCTCCTTCCCGGTCGAGATGGACGACCAGATCATGCTGGCCACCTCGAAGGGGCAGTCGATCCGGGTGCCGGTCGAGGGCATCTCCTTCCGCTCGCGCAGCGCCGGCGGCGTCAAGGTCTTCGACACCGGCCCCGGCGAGGAGGTGGTCAGCGTCGCCTGGATCGCCGACCAGGGCGAGGTCGAGGCGGAGGGCTGACGCGCGCAGCGCCGGCGCGCGACACCCCGACTGCCCGAAGGGCGAAAGGACATGCGGGCCGCCAGGCCCGCTCCGCTGGATCACCGCTCCGGATAGGAAACACCGGTTTCGCCGCAAGGCGCGATGCGTGACAGACGTAGTCCCGCGCGCCGCGCGTCCGCCACGGCTGACCGCCGGCCGAAAGGCCCGCAGCTCCGGATCACAGCCCGTAGAGCGCTCCGAACTTGGCCTCGAGATAGTCCAGCAGCGGGGCCTCCGAGGGGACCATGCCGCTGGCCCGCTCGATCATCTCTCGCGGCGGATAGAGCCCGCCATGACGCTGCACCTTGTCGCGCAGCCAACGGGTGGCAGGACTGGTATCGCCCTGCGCGAGATGGCTGTCCAGGTCCGGCGCGTCGCGGCGCAGCGTTTCGTGCAGACAGCCCGCATAGAGATTGCCGAGCGCATAGGTCGGGAAATAGCCGAACAGCCCCACCGACCAGTGCACGTCCTGCAGGCAGCCGTTCGACGGCTTGTCCACCGCATAGCCGAAATCGGCGGCGAAGCGGTCGTTCCAGGCTGCCTCCAGATCGGCGACCCGCAGATCGCCCGCTATCAGCGCCCGTTCGAGATCGAAGCGCAGCATGATGTGCAGGTTGTATTGCACCTCGTCCGCCTCGGTGCGGATATAGCCGTTATGGACCCGGTTCACCGCCGCGTAGAACGCCTCGGCATCGGCGATCCCGAAATCGCCGAAGACCTCGCGCATCCGCCCGTAGAGCCAGCTGGTGAACGCCCGGCTGCGCCCCAGCTGGTTCTCGTAGATGCGGCTCTGGCTCTCGTGCACCCCCATCGAGACGCCCTGCCCCAGCGGCGTCAGCGCGTAGGCCGGGTCGATGCCCTGCTCATAGGCGGCATGGCCGACCTCGTGGATGGTCGAATAGAAACAGTTGAAGGGATCGAGCGGCGCGGTCCGGGTGGTGATGCGCACATCCGCCCCGCTGCCCGAGCTGAACGGATGCACCGCCTTGTCGATCCGGCCCCGCGTCAGGTCATAGCCGAAGGCCAGCGCCAGCTCGCGCGACAGCGCCATCTGCGCGGCATCGTCGAAGGCGCCCTCGATCGGACGCGGCGCGGGGCGCTCCAGCACCGCCGCCCGGAGCGCCACCAGCCGCGGGCGCATCGCCCCGAACATCGCGGCGATCTCGGCGCCGGTGATGCCGGGCTCGTAATCGTCCAGCATCGCGTCATAGACATCGCCGCCCGCGGCCAGCGCGGCGCCCTCCTCGCGCTTGAGCGCCACCACCTCCTCGAGAACCGGCAGGAAGGCGGGCACGTTCTCGTCGGCGCGGGCCTGGGCCCAGTGGCCCTGCGCCTCCGAGGTGACCTGCGCGATCCGCCGCGCCAGATCGCCAGGCACCTTGGTCGCCCGGTCGAAGGCGCGCCGGATCTCGCGCAGCTGCGCCGCCGCCACCGCATCCGTGGGCTCGGCCGCGTCCAGCCAGGCGCCGACCCTGGGATCGGACCTGCGGGCGTGCAGCACCGCCTCGATGGCGGCCATCTCGATGCCGCGCTGCGCCGCCGCCCCGCGCGGCATCATCGTTTCCTGGTCCCAGCCGAGCCGACCGGCGATCTGCGCCAGCGCCGAGGTGTCGCGCTGGAACGCCATCAGGTCCTCGTAGGCGCTCATGCGCGTTTCCCCCTGAGCGAGGTGGCCACCGGATAGGCGCTGAGGAACCGGGCCCGCAGGATCAGCACCCAGAGCGCGACCGCCATCAGCTGATGCAGCAGCGCGATCCAGAGCGGCGCGCCCAGCAGAACGGTGACGATGCCAAGCACGACCTGTCCCAGCAGCGCGGCGGCCATCGCGTCGAACCCGGCGCGCGTCGCGTCATGGGCGCTGCGCCGCCCGCGCCGCCAGACCACGATCCCGAACGCCAGCAGAAGATAGCCGCTGACCCGGTGGATGAACTGCACCAGGCCCGGGTTCTCGAAGAAGTTGCGCCAGGCCGGCTCCAGCTGCATCGCCCCCGGCGGCAGCAGCTGCCCGCCCATCAGCGGCCAGTCGGTGAAGCTGCGCCCGGCGTCGATCCCGGCCACCATCGCGCCCAGCAGGATCTGCAGGAAGGCGAAATGCATCAGCCCGGTGGAGAGCCCGAAGAGCCGCGCCTCCTTCGCCCGCCGCGCCTGCATCAGGTCGCGCTCGGTCCGGCCCAGCAGGAACACGTCCCAGGCCAGCACGCCGAGGATCACGAAGGCCAGTCCCAGATGCACCGCCAGCCGGTAGCTGGCGACATCGGTCACCCCTTCGCCCTGGGTGACGCCCGAGGCCACCATCCACCAGCCGATCGCGCCCTGCAGGCCGCCCAGGATCCCGGGCACCAGTAGCCGCCCGGTCCAGCCGGCCGGGATCTGACGCGCCAGCAGGAAGCCGAGGAAACCCGCGGCCCAGACCAGCCCGATCACCCGGCCCAGCTGCCGGTGGCCCCATTCCCACCAGTAGATGCGCTTGAAATCGCTCAGCTCCATCCAGCGGTTCTGCACCTGGAACTCGTCGATGGCGCGGTAGCGATCGAACTCGGCCTGCCAGTCGGCGTCGCTCATCGGCGGCAAGGCCCCGGTGATCGGGCGCCATTCGGTGATCGACAGGCCCGAATCGGTCAGCCGGGTCAGCCCGCCCACCGCGATCATCGCCGCCACCAGCACGAAGAGCACGATCAGCCAGGCGCGGATGCCGCGCCGGGCGCCGCCGCGCCCGCGGTCGATGGCGCCGGTCGGGGCCGCGACCTTGGCGGCGGCCGGGTCCGAAACCTCCTCAAAGATGCTGCGCTTGCCGCTCATGTCATCCTCTTGCTCGTGACTCGCCAGAGCCTAGGCCGACCGCCCGGGCCCGTCCAGACGTCTCAGCCGCCGCGCTCGTTCCGGCGCACCATCTGCCGCAGGATGCCGTGCAGCATCCGCACATCCGCCCGGGTCAGCGCCATGCGCGACCACAGGTTGCGCAGGTTGACTTTCATGCTCTCGGCCTTGTCCGCGGGAAAGAAGAATCCGGCCGCCTCCAGCCGCTCCTCGTAATGCGCCGCCAGCTTCTCGATCTCGATTGCCCTGGCCCAGTCGGCGCCGGCCATCTCGACGGTCTCGTGGGTGATCTCGCCCCCCTGCCGGCGCCACTCATAGGCGGTCAGCAGCACGCATTGCGCCAGGTTGAGCGAGGCGAAACCGGGGTTGACCGGGACCGAGACGATGGCATTGGCGCGGGCGATCTCGGCATTCTCGAGACCTGCGCGCTCGGGACCGAAGAGCACCGCAACGGGCTCCCCGGCGGCGCATTTGCGCGCCGCCATCTGCATCGCCCGCTCGGGGCTGACCACCGGCTTGGTCAGCCCGCGCGCCCGCGCGGTGGTGGCGAAGACGAAGGCGCAATCGCCCACCGCCTCGGCGACGCTGTCGAACAGCTGCGCCTCGTCCAGAAGCCGCCCCGCCCCGCTGGCCATCGCCCCGGCCTTGGGGTTGGGCCAGCCGTCGCGCGGCGCCACGATCCGCATCCGGTCGAGGCCGAAATTCCACATCGCCCGCGCCGCGGCGCCGATGTTCTCGCCCATCTGGGGACGCACCAGCACGAAGGTCGGCTGGATTCCGTCGCCTTGCATGTCCGCTCCCTTGCACCCGTTCGGCCCCGGCTTAGGTCCCCGCCCAGCCGGGGGCAAGCCATCAGGGCTTCATCTTCGCAAAATACTCCCGCCGGAGGCACAAAGACTTTTTCTTCCCCGCGACGATCCGCTACATCACCGCCAATCCCCGAACGAGGACCGCCGCGATGGACGCACCCGAACAGCCGCAGATCTATCTCATCACGCCGCCGGCCTTCGAGCTCAGCAGCTTCCCGGACCGGCTGGCGCGGGTTCTCGACCGCGCGCCCATCGCCTGCCTCCGCCTCAGCCTCGCGACCCGCGACGAGGACACGCTCTGCCGCGCCGCGGATGCGCTGCGCGAGGTGGCCCATGCCCGCGACGTGGCGCTGGTCATCGCCGATCACCAGCTGCTGGCCGAGCGGCTGGGGCTGGACGGCGTGCATCTGGGCGACGCCGCCCGCTCGGTGCGCGCGGCGCGCAAGGCGCTGGGGCCGGATGCCATCGTCGGTGCCCATTGCGGCGCCTCGCGCCACGACGGGATCACCGCCGGCGAGGCCGGGGCCGATTACGTGTCCTTCGGCCCGGTGGCCGGGGCGGGGCTGGGCGATGGCCGTCTCGCCGGGGACGATCTCTTCGAATGGTGGTCCGAGATGATCGAGATCCCGGTGGTGGCCGAGGGCGGTCTCACCCCGGCCCATGTCGCCGCGCTTGCCCCGCACACCGATTTCTTCGGCATCGGCGAGGAGATCTGGAGCACGGACGACCCGGCGGCGGCGCTCGACACGCTGCGCGCCGCCTTCGGCTGAGGCCGCCGCGAGACCCGCCCGCAGCGGCGCCGACCGCTCAGGCCGCCGGCGTGACCACCACCGCGACGGCATGCTGGATCTGCACCGTCACCATGTCGCCGATCTCGCGCTGGCGGGCGAAGCGGCGCAACTCGCGGGGCACCGCCACCTGCGCGACGGTGCCGTCCTCGGCGCGGATCACCGCGTTGTGGGTGCTGGGATTGTAGGCCAGGAACTCGACCACCCGCGTCTCCACGTCGATCTCGGCAAAGCCGGGGCGCTGGCCTTCGGCCGCCACCGCGGTGACCCCGACGCCCGTGGGCGCGGTGGGCGTGGCCGATTCGGACATCTCGACCGCCACCGCCCGACGGTAGCCGACATTGATCCGGTCACCGACCTCGATCTGCTCGAAATTGCGGACCTCCTGCGAGATGCGCAGGGTCAGGATCTGGCCGTCCGCCGCGACCCGCATCCGGCGATTCGCGCGGTCGATCTCGCGCACCGTGCCGACGGATTCGATCGTCTCGACCTGCTCGGCCGAGGTGACGATCTGATCGCAGGCGCTCACCGTCCCGGCCAACGCAAGCGCCAGTGCCAATTTCTTCAGCATGTCCATCTGTCCCTTTTTCCAATCTGTTTTCTTCACGCGCATGTTACGCACCGCCCGGCAAAGCTCAACCCGATAGAGGGCGCCGGAGCGGCTTGACGCGCGGAGGGATGCTGGGATGCGCGCGCCCACGCAGATCTTGCGCCGGGTCCCGATTGGCGTCACAACCCGGATCATGGCCCGCCCCTCGCCCCCAACCTTGTGCATCGGCAGCGTTCTGTGGGACGTGATCGGCCGCACCGCCAGCCACATGCGGCAAGGCGCGGACCTGCCGGGGCGGATCAGCCGCCAGCCCGGCGGGGTGGCCATGAACATCGCCATGACGCTGCTGCGCTTCGGCATCACGCCCACCCTGCTCAGCGCCATCGGGCGCGATGCCGAGGGCGAGGAACTGGTCGCCGCCTGCGCCCGGCTCGGCATGGACACCGCGCACATCTACCGCTCCGAGGATCTGCCCACAGACCGCTACATGGCCATCGAGGGCGCCAACGGGCTGATCGCGGCCATCGCCGACGCCCATTCGCTGGAGGCGGCAGGCGCCCGCATCCTGCGGCCGCTGACCGAGGGGCCGCTGGGCAGCGCGGCGGCGCCCTTCGCCGGAATCGTGGCGCTCGACGGCAACCTGACGCTGGCGCTGCTGGAGGAGATCGCGTGCCATCCCGCCGTCGCCGCCGCCGATCTGCGGGTGGCGCCGGCCTCGCCGGGCAAGGCCGAGCGGCTGCTGCCCTTCCTCACCCATCCGCGCGCCACGCTCTACGTCAATCTCGAGGAGGCAGGGATCCTCTGCCAGAGCGTCTTCATCCGCGCCGAGGCAGCCGCCGAGGCGCTGCTGGCCCGCGGCGCCCTGCGCGCGCTGGTCACCGATGGCGCCAACGGCACCGCCGACGCCGCAAGGGATGGCACCCTCACCCGCAAGCCGCCCGAGGTGCTGGTCACACGCGTGACCGGCGCGGGGGATGCGTTCATGGCGGCCCATATCGCCGCCGAAGCCGCCGGTGGCGCGCGCAGCACGGCGCTGGACCGCGCACTGGCGGCCGCCGCCGCCCATGTTTCCGGAGAAACCCCGCTGTGACCGATCTGATCCTGTCGTCCGAGATCCGCGCCGCCCGCGCCGAAAACCGGCCCGTGGTGGCGCTGGAAAGCACCATCATCACCCACGGGATGCCGCATCCGCAGAACGTCGAGGTGGCCCGCGCGGTCGAGGAGGACGTCCGCGCCGGCGGCGCCGCGCCGGCCATCGTCGCCGTGCTGGCGGGGCGGCTGCATATCGGGCTGGAACCCGAACAGCTGACCGCGCTCGGCACGGCGAAGGGCGTCGCCAAGCTGTCGCGCGCCGATCTGGCGGCCTGCCTCGCCACCGGCGGCACCGGCGCCACCACCGTCGCCGCCACGATGATCGCCGCCCACCGCGCCGGCATCGAGGTCTTCGCCACCGGCGGGATCGGCGGCGTGCACCGCGGGGCGGAAACCACGTTCGACATCTCCGCCGACCTGCAGGAACTGGCCCAGACCCCGGTCACCGTCATCGCCGCCGGGGCCAAGGCGATCCTCGATCTGCCGAAAACCCTCGAGGTTCTGGAAACCCTCGGCGTGCCGGTGATCGCCTTCGGTCAGGACGCCTTTCCCGCCTTCTGGTCGGCGCGCTCGCCGCTGAAGGCGCCGCTGCGCATGGACGATGCCGCCGCCATCGCCCGCGCCCATGCGGCGCGGCGCAGCCTCGGCATTCCCGGCGGGCAGCTGGTCGCCAACCCGATCCCGGCCGAGGCCGAGATCCCCGCCGAGACCCTGGCCCCGATCATCGCGCAGGCCCAGGCCGACGCCGCCCGGCACCGCATCACCGGCAAGGCGGTCACCCCCTACCTGCTGCAGCGCATCTACGAGGGCACCGGGGGGCGCTCGCTGACCGCCAACATCGCGCTGGTGCGCAATAACGCCCGCCTGGCGGCGCGGATCGCCCGCGAATTGCTCGATTTGCAGGGGTAGGCTCCGGGATTGCTCCGCGCGGCATTGTAGCGGCACCGCAAAGCGCCTAACTAGTCCCGGTCAGATCACGGAACCCCGATGAACAGTCCCTTCGACGAGCATCCGCACCGGCGGCCCGGCCTATTCGGCGGCCTGCGGGCGTCCTTTCTCACCGGGCTTGTGGTCATCGCGCCGGTGGCCCTCACCATCTGGCTGATCTGGGCGGTGATCGGCTGGATCGACGGCTTCGTGCTGCCGCTGGTGCCGCACACGATGCGGCCCGAGACCTATATCGGCATCAATTTGCGCGGCGTCGGGGTGATCATCTTCCTGATCTTCACCGTGCTGGTCGGATGGATCGCCAAGGGCCTGATCGGCCGCTCGATGATCCACTTCGCCGAAAGCCTGGTGGACCGGATGCCGGTGGTACGCTCGATCTATTCGGGCATCAAGCAGATCTCCGAAACCGTCTTCGCCCAGTCCGAGCGCTCGTTCGAGAAGGCCTGCCTGATCCAGTACCCGCGCAAGGGGATCTGGGCGATCGGCTTCATCTCGACCCCGGCCAAGGGCGAAGTGTCGAAACGTGCCGAGACCGGCGGCGCGCTGATCGGGGTCTTCCTGCCGACCACGCCGAACCCGACCTCGGGCTTCCTGCTCTTCGTTCCCGAGGAGGACGTGATCGAACTGGAGATGTCCCTCGAGGAGGCGGCCAAGCTGATCATCTCGGCCGGGCTGGTCTATCCCAACGGCAAGGACCCGACCAAGCCGCCGAAGAAGACCTGACCGCGGGACAACGGCGCTAGAGCACGTTGCGACCATTCCGATTCAGGATTCCTATTTGGCTTGATCTGTGATTCCCTGTCTGCAGAGCAGATATGGGGGTTTGAGATGGGCAAGCCACATCCTATGGCGCTACG
>JAGRMU010000532.1 GCA_020441165.1 Sedimentitalea sp. | reverse complement strand
GCTTTGCCATTTCGCGCGCGCGGAGCAATGCAAGCTCGCGCTCGGCGCCGGCATCGGTCATCTCGTCGACGATCCCGGCGCCGCGGGCGGCCTCGGCCCCGATCGGCTGGCCGGAGAGCATCAGCCGCCGCAGATCGTTCGGCCCCAGCGTGGCCCGGGCAATCTCCATGGGGCCGACCGGAAAATCGGCGCCCACCCGCACCTCGGCCAGCCCGAACCGGGCGCGCGGCCCGGCGATGCGCCAGTCGCTGGCCAGAACGAAGAACAGCCCGCCCGCGATGGCGGGCCCGGCCACCGCGACAAGTGTCGGCTTCGGACAGGCGAAGAGCGCCAGGAAACCGATGTTCAACCCCGTCACGATCGCATGTTGCGCGGAAAGGTCGAACGCTTGCGCTTCCTTGAGGTCAAGACCGGCGGAGAACACCTTGAACGGGCTCGATAAAACGATGGCAGAAACGTCCGTGTCCCGGCCCATGTGGTCGATCAGCGCCGCGAACTCCATCAGGAACCCGGCGGAGAGCGCGTTGACCGGCGCGCGATTCAGGCCGATCTCGATCACCCCGTCGGGGTGCCGCGTGCAAACCAGGTCCTCGGACATGAACGCCTCTCGTATATTCTCAACAGGTTACGATGCAATTCTCACAAAAGGAACCAACGCCCTCAGACCTCGAGCCATTCCTTGCGGACATCCTCGCGCGCGCGCAATTCCTGCGGCGTGCCCTCGAACACCACCTGGCCGTGGCCCATCACGTAGACCCGGTGGGCGATGTCCATGGCGATGGCCAGCTTCTGCTCGACCAGCAGCGTGGCGATGCCGCGGCGGGCGATCTCCTGCAGCAGTTCGGCAACCTTCTGGGTCATCTGCGGCGACAGGCCCTCGGTCGGCTCGTCGATCATCACGAAATCGGGGTCGCCCATCAGCGTCCGGCACATGGTCAGCATCTGCTGCTCACCCCCCGACAGCACCGACGCCTCGACATCGGCGCGCTCCTTCAGGTTCGAGAAGAGATCGAACATGTCCTGCATCGACCAGCGTCCAGCGCCGTCCTTCTGGCCGGGTTTCAGCCCCAGGATCAGGTTCTGGCGGGTGGTCAGGCCCGGAAAGATGTCGCGGTTTTCCGGCACGTAGCCGATGCCGAGATTGGCGATCTCGAAGGCCTTCCGGCCGGCGATCTCCTGGCCCTTGAAGCGCACCGAGCCCCTGGGCGGCACCTCGCCCATGATCGCCTTGCAGGTGGTCGAGCGCCCGACCCCGTTGCGCCCCAGCAGCGCCACGATCTCGCCCTCGCCGATATGCAGGTTCACCCCCTGCAGGATGTGCGACTTGCCGTAATAGGCGTGCAGGTCCTCGACGTCCAGCATCTAGTGATCCGCCTCCAGCGCCGCGCCAAGATAGGCTTCCTGGACGCGCGGATTGGCGCGCACCTCCTCGGGGCGGCCGGTGGCGATGACCTCGCCATAGACCAGGACCGAGATCCGGTCGGCGAGGCCGAAGACCACGCCCATGTCATGCTCGACCATAACCAGGGTCTTGTTCTCGGTGACCTTGCGGATCAGGTCGACGATGTAGTCGGTTTCGGAATGGCTCATCCCCGCGGTCGGCTCGTCCAGCATGATCACGTCGGCGCCCCCCGCAATGGTGATCCCGATCTCGAGCGCGCGCTGCTCGGCATAGGACAGGACCCCGGCGGGCAGGTTGCGCCGCT
>JAGRMU010000531.1 GCA_020441165.1 Sedimentitalea sp. | reverse complement strand
GGCTCGGCCTTGGGCTTGGCGGCCTTCGCCGGCTTGGCGGGGGCGTTGGCGGCCTCGCCGCGCCAAGGGGTCAGCAGGGGCACCTCGCTGCCGTCGATGCGCTTGACCGTGTCGCCCAGATCCACCGCCAGCTGCACGCTGGCATTGTATTGGGTGCGGCCGCTCTCGTACTGGGTCAGGCTGGTCAGCCCGCTCAGCGGCTCGGCGGCATAGCGCCCGTTCTGCGGGCCCGGCACCGGCACCTTGCCCGCGGCCAGCCCGTCCAGGATCTCGCGCAGCCGGTCGGCGGTCAGGTCCTCGTAGTAATCCTTGCCGATCTGCGCCATCGGCGCGTTGGTGCAGGAGCCGAGGCATTCCACCTCTTCCCAGCTGAACTTGCCGTCGGCGCTCAGCTGGTGCGGGTTCGGCGCGATCGCCTCGCGGCAGACGCCGACCAGGTCCTCGGCCCCGCAGATCATGCAGGAGGTGGTCCCGCAGATCTGGATATGGGCAACGCTGCCAACCGGTTGCAGCTGGAACATGAAGTAGAAGGTGGCCACTTCCAGCGCCCGGATATGGGCCATGCCCAGCCGGTCGGCGACATGTTCGATCGCCGGGCGGGAGAGCCAGCCCTCCTGCTCCTGTGCGCGCCAGAGCAGCGGGATGATGGCGCTGGCCTGCCGGCCCTCGGGATACTTGCTGATCTGCGCCTCGGCCCAGGCCTCGTTGGCCGGGGTGAAGGCGAAGCTGTCGGGTTGCTCGAGATGAAGGCGGCGAAGCATCAGGACGTCTTTCTGTGCGCCCGTCGGCATCGCGGGCCGCCGGCGGGAGTATTTGGACAAAGATGAAGATCGGGGCGGCGCATCACCGGTCGATCTCCCCGAACACCACGTCGAGCGAGCCGATGATCGCGGCCACGTCGGCCAGCTGATGGCCGACCGCGATATGGTCCATGGCCTGCAGATGCGGGTAGCCGGGGGCGCGGATCTTGGCGCGGTAGGGCCGGTTGCTGCCATCGGCCAC
>JAGRMU010000009.1:21828-22036 GCA_020441165.1 Sedimentitalea sp. | reverse complement strand
CGCTCCGGTCGGTGGTCTTGGTCATCGTCTGCCTCTGTCCCTGGCGCCTTGTCGCGCTCTGCTGGTTGGGCAAAGGATGAGTCAAAGCCGAATCGGGGTCAAATTCTTTTTTGAATCAGTCGCTTACTGTTTTATCTTGATACAAGATATGGTGGACCGGCCGGAACGAACGTCTATGGTGTGGGGTGACGCCGAGATCTCGCAGCGC
>JAGRMU010000009.1:337-21634 GCA_020441165.1 Sedimentitalea sp. | reverse complement strand
TCGATCAGCAGGTAGTCCGGCGCCGGGTCGAGCGCGGCGACCGCGCGCATCATCGCCAGGTGGCTGGCGCGCAGGATGTTCAGCCGGTCGATTTCGGCGACGCTGGCATGGGCGATGGCGATCTCGGCGCGGGCATGGAGGGTCGCGGAGAGCCGGTTGCGGACCCGTGCCGAGAGCTTCTTGGAATCGTTCAGCCCGTCGATCAGCGCGCAGGGGTCGAGAATCACCGCCGCCGCGGTGACCGGACCGGCGAGCGGGCCGCGTCCGACCTCGTCCACCCCGGCGATCCGGACATGGCCCTGCCGGATCAGCGCGGCTTCGATCTCGAAATCGGGACAGCTCATTCGTGCCGAGAAACCGCGAATCGGCGGCCAAGGCAAGCGGGTTCCGCGAGCGCAAAGCCATCGAACCCGTTCTGACGTCTTGCGGGGTTGACCGGTCGCGCCAGACATACCCGGCCGGACTGGGCCGGAAACCGGTCCGCGCCCGGCGCGGCGCCGACTTACAAGCTCGCACCAGGTTTCGCCGGGGGTCCGCGCAAGCCGTTGCACGCGCTTCGATCGGCAGGAACGACGGCACTTCGTCAGCGGTGTGCCAAAGCCTTTGGTGCCAACGTCTCGGCCGCCTTGGTCACGACGCGGCGCGCAGCGCGGTCACTTTCGACGACAGGATAGTCTGGCCGCCTTCGAGCACCAGGACAACCTCGTTGCCCTGGATCTGTGCCTCGGTGATCCGGCCATAGACTTCGGCGGGCTCCTCGAGGATCAGCTTGTCCTGGCCATAGCTTTCGACGGAGAAGCTGTAGACACCGTTCGCGAGCGGGACGCCGCCCGCGCCGACCCCGGCCCATTGCACCGGTTCGGACGAAACCGGCAGTTGCAGCCGCTGAACCTCCTTGCCGGAGGCATCGGAGACCACCAGGTAGACCTCGTCCGCCAGCGCGGCGGGTTTCGGCGAAAGGGTGATCGGGGCACCATCGAAATACATTGGCGTGGCAGCGCGCGCCTCCATCCCGACCCAGCCGGCGAGCGACGCCATGTTCGAGGTGCCGAACAGTCCCGACAGCGCCGCCAGGGAATCGTTGGTCTGCACCTGCTGCTCGACCATCGAGAACTGCGCCAGCTGCGAGGCGTATTCCGTCGAATCGAGCGGCTCCAGCGGGTCCTGGTTCTTGGCCTGCGCGGTCAGCATCTTCAGGAAGGTCTCGAAATCCGAGGTCAGCGCGGTTTTCGTCGACGGTTTCGGCGTGGCGTCCGGCGCGGTTGGGGGCGCACTCGAACCGGTCGCGCTGGGGGTCGTGGAGGGTATCGCGTTGATCATTTTCTCACAATCTCAGGTCAAGTCCGGACGTTGCCGGACGTTGGGTGGGGGCGGGCAGTTCGGCGGGCGCGGGGTTGGTCGCATCCGCCCCGGCGCTGGTGACGGGGCTGGCATGCCGGGTGAAACCGCCCGCCGAGTGGCCGGTAAACTCGAAGCCGATCTGCTCGTAGCCCAGCTTGCGGAAATCCGCAGCCAGCTGGTCGATATGCCGGCGCAACAGGTCCATGGTCTCGGGCCGCTCGGCCGAGATCTGCACCGTCACGCCCGCGTCATGGGTCGACAGGGACATCCGAACGCGGCCAAGTTCCTCGGGATTCAGGGCGATCTCGACAGGGCGATGGGGTTTTCTCGCCGCGACCTCGGCCATCTGCGCGACCGCGTGGCGCCCCATCTCGAACCGCCCGGATGTGCCGTCGGCGGTGATCCCGATGCTTGCCGGAGCCGCCGTCTCCAGGCGGTGTGACTGGAACGCCGTGCCCTCGCCGCCGACCTGCGAGACTTCGGCAATGCCCGTGACGGCCATGTCCTTGATCGACACAGTATCGGCGGGCTTGGCTATTGCGGCTTTCGGCGCAAGATGCGCGTAGGGCGCGACACCGCCCCGCTTGATCGACGTCGCAGCCGCCGGCGCCCGGTCGCGCCCCGCAGCGCGCATGTCGGCAGATGGGTTTTCGACGCGCTCGCGCGCCTTGCCCGGATCGATGGATGCGACCGCGACCGCGACCACGCCGGAGCCGAGCGCCGTCTGCTCGCGGCCCGTTGCGGGTCCAGCAGGGGGCGGTGTTGACCGAGTCGCGATCTCCTCCCCCGGGACTCGTGGGGCGCGCAGCGACACCGCGTTCGGTTCGGAACCCGTGATCGCGCTCGTCGAGATGGCTTGTTCTGAATGGGTTCTTGCGGGTTGATGCGCAGCAGCGCTGGCCGCGACAGCCACAGGCTCCTGTCCCGCGACACGCGCGGCGTTTCCGCTCTCAGCCCGGTCGGCGCGCGAGACGCTGGCCGTGCCCGCGCCTGGACTTCGGGCAGACAGTTCAGAAAGCCACTGTCGAGTATCGTCGCCATTCCGATCGGGATTCGCGCGGGTTTGTTCGGACGACCCGATAGAGGGCAGCCGAGACGTGTCATCGGCTTGCGCAGCCGCCGGAGCCCCTGATCGGTCGGCCGCCTCGCTTGGCACCGCCGGCCGGGATCCCGCGCCATTCGGCAAAACCGGTGTCGAGGCTTCGAGATATCCGCCCGGAGCATCGGGCGCGATCTTGCCGGATTCGCTCACAGCAGGCGCCGCGGCCCAGGCCATTGCGCCTTCTGACGCGGTTTCGGACCCGGAGACCACGACCGGGCGCATGATATCGTCCTCCGCGAGGACCGGGGCGACGCGCGCTATATCAAGGGGCTGGTTATCCGGGTCGGAAACGTCCGCGTCCTCGTGGGGGTCAGCTGTCGGATCCGACTCGGTCTCGCCGACATCGTCGACCTCGGCAATCTCGGCGGCTTCGCTGTGGTCGGGCAGCATCGAAGGCACACGGGCATCTCCAGCGAGACCTGGCGATGACACCTCCTCGGCGACGATCCGACCGAAATCCGTGGAGTCAGTGCCCGCCCGACGAACCGGAGCGCTGCCATTGCCTGATACGATGCGACCATCCTTGGCGGGTGGCGCCAGCTCCGAGAATATCTGCATTTCGCCCCGAATTTCTTTCGTGTCAGGGCCCACCATGCACGGCGCCGGTTACGCATATTTTAACCCGTCCCGGTGCAGCCTGAGAAAAATCCACGCAATTCGAGGGAACTCATGGACGTGACGACGACACCGCCAATAGCGACGGCAAGATCCGGGGCGACCGCTCCGCCGACCGATCCGTTGCGCAAGGCCGCGACCGATCTCGAGGCCGCGTTTCTTGCCGAGATGCTCAAGTCCACCGGGCTCGGCGAATCGCGCGAGACCTTCGGGGGCGGATCGGGCGAGGACCAGTTCAGCTCGTTCCTGATCCGGGCCCAGGCCGAGGAGATCGCCCGTGCGGGCGGCATCGGACTCGCCGAATCCCTCTACCACGCACTTCTGGAGGCAACCCATGGCACATGAAGCGTCGCTTTCCCTGATCCGCGAGCTGGACGAGTTGCTGGACCGCGAGCGCCGGGCCCTCGTCGAGGGCGACCTCGAACTGCTGGGGCGATTGCTGGTCCACAAGGAAGGCCTGATCGGCAGGATCAACGGCTGCGACTCGCTTGAGCGGTCGTCGCTGCAGGGGGTGCATGACAAGGTGTCACGCAACCAGGCGCTGCTGAACAGCGCCATGGAGGGGATCCGTGCGGTCGCCGACCGCATGGCGACCCTGCGCAGGGTGCGCCGCAGCCTCGAGACCTATGACCGAAGCGGGCGCAAGACGCGATTCGGAACCGAGACGCGCTCCAGCGTCGAAAAGCGCGCCTGATGTGGAATTGTATCAAATGCGATGCAAGCGGGCGGCAGGTTTTAGCACTCCATTAGCACATGCCCGGTCATGGTGAGCCTGCACCTTCAAGACAGGTGGCGCGATGGCGGTTGGCCGATCGCAGTGGTCAGAAAGACGTTTGGACCGTCCGAGGGGGCGGGATGTAACCGGGCCGAATTTGCCCTTTTGACTGAAGGAAAAGTGCTATGTCCAGCATTCTGACTAACAACAGCGCCATGGTCGCGCTGCAAACCCTGAAATCGATCAACGCCGACCTGGGCAAGACCCAGAACGCCATCTCCACCGGCAAGGATATTGCGAACGCCAAGGACGGATCGGCCATCTGGGCGATCTCGAAGGTGATGGAGACCGACGTCGCCGGTTTTGAGGCCGTCTCCGATGCCCTCTCCCTGGGCGAATCCACCGTCGCCGTCGCCTCGGCCGGCGCGGATCAGATCGTGGGCGTTCTGAAAGACATCAAGAAGCTGGCCGTTTCCGCCAACAGCGAAAACGTCGACTTCGGCAAGATCCAGGCCGAGATCGGCGAGCGCGCGGCGCAGGTGGCCTCGATCATCAGCGCCGCGCAGTTCAATGGCGCAAATCTCCTTGCCACCGATGTCGACGGAAACGGCGGCACATCGATGTCCGTGTTGTCGTCTCTCGACCGGGTTGGGAGCGCCGCACCGACCCCGAACCCGATCACGGTGAGCTCGGTAGATTTCGAGGCCAGTATCGACCTAGTCAACAACCTGACCGCAATCACTGACACGGCGACCGCGGCAACCGCTCTTGGCGAGATCGAGACCTTCCTCACCACAGCGATCGACGGCGCCGCGGCGCTGGGCGCTTCGGCGAAACGCATCGAGGACCAGAACTCGTTTGTCGGCAAGCTGATGGATGCCATGAAATCCGGCATCGGCTCGCTCGTCGATGCCGACATGGAAGCGGCCTCGGCGCGTCTGCAGGCGCTGCAGACTCAGCAGCAGCTGGGCGTTCAGGCCCTGTCGATCGCCAACCAGGCACCGCAGACCATCCTGTCGCTGTTCCGTTAAGACCATCGGCCGGGGCGCCCCGCGCCCCGGCCTCCCAATGACGCATGCAACAATTGCGAGGACTTGACGTGAACGCCACCATCCAGGCGCACCGCGCCTATTCCGCGGTCTCGGCTCCGACAAGAACGCCGAGGGGAACCGAATACGAGGCCGTCGCCCGGATCACCCACAAGATCCGAGCCGCGAATGCGCGCGGCGCAGAGGGGTTCACGGCGCTCGTCGAGGCTCTGCACGACAACAAGAAGCTCTGGACCATCTTCGCGGTGGACGTTGCCGACCCGGGCAACCGGCTTCCAGACGATCTCAGGGCGCGCATCTTCTACCTGGCGGAGTTCACGCATCACCACACCAGCAAGGTCCTCGCACGTCAGGCCGACGTCGAACCCTTGCTTGACATCAACACGGCCATCTTGCGTGGCCTGCGCAGCGGAGCGGCATGACATGAGCGGACTGGTCCTGAAACTGGCCCCCAAGGAACGGGTCCTGATCAACGGCGCGGTGATCGAGAACGGCGACCGCCGCAGCCGCGTATCGATCATGACGCCGGATGCGAACATCCTGCGCCTGCGCGACGCGATCCACCCCGACGAAGCCAACACACCGGTCCGCCGGGTTTGCTATGCCGCGCAATTGATCCTGTCGGGCGACAGCGATCCCGACTCGGCGCGCCTGTCGCTTCTCAGACGCATCGAGGAGCTGAGCCAGGTGTTCACCGATCCCGACAGCCGGGCCTCGCTCGCCGAGGCCACCGATGCCCTGATCAAGGACCACCATTACAAGTGCCTCAAGGCGTTGCGCAAACTGTTGCCGCGCGAGGAGAGGCTGTTCGCGGCGCATCCGCAGTGACGTTTCAGCCGGTCGTCGCAGGCACCGGACTGGTCGGCTGGCGATTTCTCCAGCGCACCTATGACTCGCAGTTCAAGGCCTTCACGGCCTCGCCGCAACTGGAGCGGGACGCGGACTATTTCTCCAAGAAGATCGCCAGCGTCAAAACCGCGGAAGACCTGGTCAAGGACCGGCGTCTCCTGAGCGTCGCCCTGGGTGCCTTCGGCCTGCAGGCCGATATCGACAATCGCTTCTTCATCAGGAAGATCCTCCAGGACGGCACGACCAGCGAGGACGCGCTGGCCCGCAAGCTCACCGACACCCGCTACAAGAAACTGAGCGAAGCCTTCGGTTTCGGACCCGGCGAGAGCCGAACGACCGCCAGCAAGTCGGCGATGGCCGGCATCGTCGATCAGTACAAGACCCAGGCCTTCGAGGTGTCCGTCGGCGCGCAGGACGACAGCATGCGGATCGCCCTTTACGCGCAGCGCGAACTCGCCAGCCTTGCGCGGACCGACTCCAGCGAAAAGGCGAAATGGTTCACCCTGATGGGGCAACCGCCCTTGCGGTCGATGTTCGAGACCGCGCTCGGCCTGCCCACAGCCTTCGGCCAGATCGATATCGACAAGCAGCAACAGATCCTGAGCGAGCGGACCGCAGCGCTGCTGGGCGACTCGACGGTTTCGCAGTTCTCCGCCTCCGACACGCTCGATCGGCTCACAACGCTCTATCTGGCCCGCGCGCAGATGGCACAAAACGCGCTTGGCAGCTCTCCGGGCGCCATTGCCTTGTCGCTGCTGCGAGGAGCCTGACGGCACGATCACGGATCGATTGCATCCGGCAGAAGGGTGAGGGAGCCGGCGCCGAGCATTTGGCCTTGTCGCAAATTCAGTACATGAAAACTACGCAATTGCGACCGCGGCGATGACTCTGTTGGCACGGTGGGAGGAACTCCTGCCAACCGGAATGCGAGCGAGCCAGGTCGTGGCGCGCGAGACCGCCGCAGAGCCAACCTCTGAAGGGGCTCCTTGACCCGTAGCCTCCCTCCCAGTCCGCCGAAGGCTGACGAAATACATGGGCGCGGAGGCTATCGGGAAGCTGCGCGATAACGGTGGGCGCCGGTTCACCCGGACGCCGCACCGGCGGGTGTCGACACGCTCGCATCGGATCGATCCACAAATTGCGCGCCTGCCAACACGGCGCGGTACCACTTGCGAGGCCTCTGCGATTGCAACTCGAGGCCTTTGCCCAAGATGAACCGCAGTCTCAACCCGGCGGCGCCCTCTCCTCGACCCCGGCGATGACCGCGGCCGCCGCTTCGACCGCGCCGCGTCCGTGCGGGATGCCGAGCGCGGTGAGCCCCGCCTCGATCCCGCCCAACATCCCCAGCACCATCTGGCCGTTGACATGGCCCATATGGCCGAGGCGAAAAAAGCCGTGCCAGGCCGGATCACCCGGCGGCGCCATGCCCAGACCGACACCGAGGGTCAGGCCAAGGTGACGCTCGACCCAGCCGCGCAACGCGGTGCCATGGGGCGCGCCGAGACGCAACGCGGTTACCGCCGCGCTGCGCTGGCCGGGGTCGGCGATGTTCAGCCGCAGCGGCCCGTCCTGCCCCCAGACCTCGGCCGCCGCCCAGATCGCCCGGGCCAGACGCGCGTGGCGCGCCCAGACATGCTCGAGCCCCTCGGCATGGATCATGTCCAGCGCGGCGCGCAGGCCGAAAAGGTGATGGGTCGGCGCGGTGCCACCGAAATACTGGTAGAACTCCTGCGGCTCGGCGCGCGGCGCCCAGTCCCAGTAGCGGCTGACTCGGGGCAGCGCGCGGCGCCGGGCAGCGGCCCTGTCGTTGAAGAAGACGAAGCCCAGACCCGGCGGCACCATCAGCCCCTTCTGGCTGGCCGAGACTGCCACGTCGACACCCCAGGCGTCCATCTCGAACCGGTCGCAGCCCAGCGAGGCAATGCAGTCGGCCATCAGCAGCGCCGGATGTCCCGCTGCGTCCAGCGTGGCGCGCAGCGCGGCGAGGTCGTTGCGCACCGAGCTCGACGTGTCCACATGCACCGCCAGAACCGCCTTGATCGCATGGCCGGGGTCGGCGGCCAGCGCCTCGGCGATACGTCCCATGTCCATCGCAGAGGACTGGCCGAAATCCAAGACCTCGACCTCGGCCCCCAGCGCGGTCGCCATTTCGCCCCAGCCGATGCCGAAGCGCCCCGTCGCCGGCACCAGCACCCGGTCGCCCGGCGCCAGCACGTTGGACAGCGCCGCCTCCCAGGCGCCATGGCCGTTGGCGATATAGATCGTCGCGTGATGGCGGGTGCGCGCCACGCGGCGCAGGTCCGGGATGATGCCGGCGGTCATCTCGATCAGCTCGCCCGCATAGATGTTGGGCGCCGCGCGGTGCATCGCGCGCAGCACCGCGTCGGGCACCACCGAGGGGCCCGGAATGGCCAGATAGGCGCGCCCCTGCGCGACGGTCAGCGTGTCTGTCATCTCTTTCATCCGCTTGGCTCGGCCGCGCCACCCTAGCCGAGCCGCGGGCCGGGTCAATCCGGCGTCGATCATGGGCCCGCCGGCAGTCCATCACCCAGCCCCCACGCCGCCTCGCGGCTTGCGCCGCGCGGCCCCGGCCACTACACCTCGGGTTCAGTCAGAGGCAGGTCGATGACCGGAAACCGAAAACCAGACGGAACGCCAGTCCGCGCCCGGCCGAAATCCTCGGGCGAGCTGATGCGGTGGCTCTGGAGCACCTATCTGCGCCGGCACATGGGCCTGCTGGGGTTGGCCATGGCCTTCATGGTGATCGAGGGCGGCATGGTCGGCGCGGTCAGCTACATGATGCAGCCGATGTTCGACATGGTCTTCGTGCAGGGCAATGCCGGCGCGCTGGGTTGGGTCAGCGTCGCCTTCCTGGTGATCTTCAGCCTGCGCGGGATCGCCGGGATGCTGCAGAAGGTGCTGCTGACGCAGATCACCCAGGACACCGCCGCGCATCTGCGCATGGACCTGCTGGCCCGGCTGATCCGGCAGGACACCGCCTTTCACCAGATCCATCCCCCCGGCTTCCTGATCCAGCGGGTGCAGTCGGACGTGGGCGCGGTCAACGATGTGTGGCGGGCGATCGTGCTGGGGGCGGGGCGCGACCTGGTCTCGTTGGTGTTCCTGCTGGGGGTCGCGGTCAATGTCGACTGGCGCTGGACGGCGGTGATGCTGATCGGCGTGCCGCTGGCCTTCCTGCCGATCGGGGCGGCACAGCGCTACGTGCGCAAGAAGGCCTCGATCGCGCGCGATCTCGGCGCGGTGCTCTCCACCCGGCTCGACGAGGTGTTTCACGGCATCGTGCCGATCAAGCTGAACAGCCTCGAGCGCTACCAGAACGAGCGGTTCCGCAAGCTGACCGAGGTTTTCGTGCGCTCCGAGGTGCGCGCCGCCGTCGGCACCGCCGGGATCACCGCGCTGGTCGATATCATGGCCGGGATCGGCTTCATGGGCGTGCTGCTCTATGGCGGGTCCGAGATCATCTCGGGCGAGAAGACCGTCGGCCAGTTCATGAGCTTCTTCACCGCCATCGGCCTGGCCTTCGATCCGATGCGCCGGATCGCCGGGATCAGCGGCGTCTGGCAGGCGGCGGCGGCGGCGCTGGAACGGATCAAGGAGCTGATGGACGCGCCGATCACCCTGGTCTCGCCCGCCAATCCGGTGGCGCCCCCTGCCGGTCTGCCGGATGTGCGGCTGGAGGAGGTCTCGCTCAGCTATGGCGACGCCTCGGTGCTGCGCGGGCTGACCCTGACGGCCGAGGCCGGCAAGACCACGGCGCTGGTCGGGGCCTCGGGGGCCGGCAAGTCCACGGTCTTCAACCTGCTGACGCGGCTGGTCGATCCGCAAGCCGGCGCGGTGCTGGTCGGCGGGGTCGACGTGCGCGCCATGGCCCTGCCCGACCTGCGCGATCTCTACTCGGTGGTCAGCCAGGAGGCGCTGCTCTTCGACGAGACGCTGCGCGAGAACATCCTCCTGGGCCGGACCGATGTCAGCGACGCGGACCTGCGCCCGGTGCTGGACGCCGCCCATGTCTCGGATTTCCTCGACAAGCTGCCGGCCGGGCTCGACACCCTGGTCGGGCCGCGCGGCTCGGCGCTCTCGGGCGGGCAGCGCCAGCGGGTGGTGATCGCGCGGGCGCTGTTGCGCAACACGCCGGTGCTGCTGCTCGACGAGGCGACCAGCGCGCTCGACGCGCAGTCCGAACAGGTGGTGCAGCAGGCGCTGGACAAGCTGGCCGGCGGACGCACCACGCTGGTGATCGCGCATCGGCTCAGCACCATTCGCAACGCCCACAAGATCGTGGTGATGGATCGCGGACGGGTGGTCGACGAGGGCAGCCATGACGAGCTGCTGGCGCGCGGCGGCATCTATGCCGATCTTTACCGCCTGCAGTTCCAGGACGGCAAGGCGGTGATCGACCCGGCCGGCACCCAGGCCCTGACCCCGCGCGCGCCGAAACCTTCCGAGGCGCAATCGAACTGGCTGAAGCGTCTCGGCGACCGGTTGATGGGCTGATCGGCGCCGCGCTCAGCGGCGATAGGCGGCGTCCAGCGCGGCGGGGTCGGCCCCGGCGAAATAGCGCGCCTGGAGCCAGAGGTTGCGCGCGCCCCGGCGCAGCCAGCCCTCGCGGCGATAGCGCTCGGCGCTGGTCAGGACGGTGGCCGGCAGCGCGACCGGCCGGGCGGACAGCGCCCGCACCAGCGCCACGTCCTCCATCAGCGGCTGGTCGGGATAGCCGCCGGCGCAGTCATAATCCTCGCGGCGCAGCAGCAGCCCCTGATCGCCGAAGGGCAGTCCGAACAGCCGCGCCCGCAGGTTGGCCCAGCCCGCCACCAGCGCCGGCATCATCCCGCGCGCCCGGAACCGTAGCCGGAAATGTGCGGGCGCGCCCGATCGGGCCAGATGATCGGCAACCGCCGCGGACCAGCCCGGCTGCAAGTCGGCATCGGCATGCAGGACCAGCAGCCAGTTGCCCCGCGCCAGCATCCCCGCCCGGCGCAGCTGCCCGCCGCGCGAGGCCGGACCGACGACGAAGACCGCGCCCGCCGCCTCGGCAATCGCCTGCGTGGCATCGCGTGAGCCGCCATCGGTGATGATGAGCTCGCGGATCAGCCCCGCCGACAGCCCCTCGATGAGCGCTGCAAGACAGGCGGGCAGCACCGGCTCGGCATCGAGGGTCGGGATGATGACGCTGATCTGGGCGGGCACGATGCCGGTTCCCCTGTGCATTCCTGCCCCGGACCCTATATCAGGGCGCATCAGACGCAAGGAGCAGCCATGACCCCTCGCCGCATTCTTCGGCTCACCGGGCGCGATACCGTCGATTTCCTGCAAGGCCTCGTCACCAACGACGTGGCGCGGCTGAAGGACGGGCTGGTCTATGCGGCGCTGCTGACCCCGCAGGGGAAATACATCGCCGATTTCTTTCTGGCGCGCGACGGGGAGAGCGTGCTGCTCGACGTGGCCGAGCCCCTGGCCGACGATCTGGTCCGGCGGCTCGGCATGTACAAGCTGCGCGCCGATGTCGCCATCGCGCCCGCCGGGCTGAACCTGCAGCGCGGCACCGGCCCCGCCCCGGAGGGCGCCCTGCCCGATCCCCGCCACCCCGCGATGGGCTGGCGCGCCTATACAGAGGCGCCCGCCAGCGACGACGGCAGCGACTGGGATGCTATCCGCGTCGCGCACGGTATCCCCGAAAGCGGCATCGAGCTGACCGCCGACACCTTCATCCTCGAGGCCGGGTTCGAGACGCTGAACGGCGTCGATTTCCGCAAGGGCTGCTATGTCGGGCAGGAGGTCACGGCGCGGATGAAGCACAAGACCGAGCTGCGCAAGGGCCTGGCCCGGGTCGCGGTAACCGGCCGGGCGCCGGTCGGAACCCCGATCACCGCCGGCGACAAGCCGGTCGGCACCCTGTACACGCAGGCGGGCGGCGCCGGGCTGGCCTATCTGCGCTTCGACCGGGCGGGCGGCGCGATGCAGGCGGGCGACGCACAGGTCGCGCTGATCTGAACCGATTTGCGGGGCTTGAGCTTGCCCCCCGCTTCGGCCAGTTTCCCCGGCGACGCGCCGCAGGGAAAGGGCCGCAGATGCTGGAGATGTATGCGGCCATTTGGCGGGTCAGCGGCGGGCGCCAGATCGTCCTGATCGCCCTGTCGCTGGCGGTGGCGGGCCTCGCCGCGGTGCCGCTGAAATACCAGAAGGACATCGTCAACGAGCTGACCCGGGGCGCGCTCAGCGCCCCCGAGCTCTACAGGCTGGGCGCCGAGATGATGGCGGTGATCCTGCTCAGCCTGGCGCTGAAATGGCTGGTCTCCTACCGCTCGGGCGTGCTGGGCGAGGACATCATCCGCCTGCTCCGGCAGCGCGTCTACGCGCGCGCGGTGGCCTGGCGGCGCGAGGCCGGCGAGGAGGTGCCGCAGGGCACGCTCAGCACCGCGGTCTCGGCCGAGGCCGAGGAACTGGGCAAGTTCACCGGCGGGGCCTTCTCGGATCCGGTGGTGCAGATCGGCACGCTGATCTCGGTGGTCGGCTTCATCGCCGCGACCCAGCCGGGGCTGGGCGCCATCGCCCTGGCGGTGATCGTCCCGCAGGTGGTGGTGGTCCTCGCGACCCAGCAGAAGGTCAACGCGCTGGTCGCAAGACGGGTGCGGATCCTGCGCAGCGCCACCAATCACATGATCTCGGGCAGCGGCGAGACGGCCCGCGGCGAGATCGACGAGGAGTTCGACGCGATCTTCGACACGCGGCGGCGGATGTTTGTCTGGAAGCTCACTACCAAGTTCGCGATCAGCAGCTTCACCGCCGCCGGGACCGTCGCGGTGCTGATGCTGGGCGGCTGGATGGTGCTGGAGGGACGCACCGATGTCGGCACCGTGGTCGCCGCGACCATCGGGCTGGGCCGGATCCAGGGGCCGACCGCCTTCCTCATCGCCTTCTACCGGCAGGTCAGCGCCAACCGGATCAAGTTCGAGCTGTTGCGCGAGGTGCTGCAGCCGGACGCGGACCCGGCGCGCCGGTGACGGGCGCGCTCAGGCGCGCTCGGAATATTCCATGGTCTCGGTGTTGACCACGATCTCCTCGTCGGGGCCGACGAAGGGCGGCACCATGACCTTGACGCCATTGTCCAGCAACGCGGGCTTGAACGAGTTGGCGGCGGTCTGGCCCTTGACCACCGGCTCGGTCTCGACGATCCGGCACACCACCTTCTGCGGCAGGGTCGCGTTCAGCGCCTCGGTGTCGTGGTATTCCACATGGATGGTCATGCCGTCCTGCAGGAAGGGGCGCCGCTCGCCGAGGATCTCGGCGGGCAGTTCGACCTGCTCGTAGGTCTCGGTATCCATGAACACCAGCATCCCGTCGGTCTCGTAGAGGAACTGCTGGTCCTTCTGCTCGAGCCGCACCCGCTCGACCTTGTCGGCGCTGCGGAAGCGCTCGTTCAGCTTGGTGCCGTTGCGCAGGTTGCGCAGCTCGACCTGGGCGAATGCGCCGCCCTTGCCGGGCTTGACATGATCCACCTTCACCGCGGCCCAAAGCCCGCCATTATGCTCCAGGACGTTCCCGGGACGGATCTCGTTGCCATTGATCTTGGGCATGTCGGAAAACCTTTACGAACGGTTGATGCGCGCGGATGCGCTCCTATATATCGCGGCAATGCCCCTGGCAAGACAACGAAATGTCGTGCTGCAAACGCAGAAAGCCATGCGTCAGGCGCATGGGAGACATGCAACAAAACGGTATCCGAATCGATTGCGATGGGTCATAAGGAACGCCACGCCGGAAATCGCAAGAGCAATAATAACGTAAGGAAACGAGATGAAAGATTTCGTTGACGGCACGGCCTTTAACAACGAGCAAGGCAATCGTGCACGCAAACTTTTCGCGGCCGTTGTGCTGGCCGCGCTGGATGACGCCATCGCCGATGACAAGAAATACGGCAATGGCCCCGAGCAGATCGCCCGCTGGGCGCGGTCCCGTGACGGCCGCGAAGTGCTGTCCTGCGCCGGCATCGATCCCAACGAGCGCGTGGTCGAAGGGCTGATGGATTTCGTCGGCCGCGGGGTGCGCACCTCGGTCGCGCTGTCGCGAGAGGAAAGCGAGCGCCGCAATGCCGCAGCCGCCGCCGAGCGGGCCGAAGCCGCCTGACACCGGGCGCCCCACTGATAACCGGATCGACACGCCCCCCGGGGCGTGTTTTTCATTGTACGGAAGCCGGATGCCGGCAAACGCCTAGAGCCCCCGCACCCCGTTCAGGGTCAGCGCGGTGACCAGATCGGCATATTCCTCGCGGGCGGCGCGGTCGGCACTGCGATTCCACATGTAGAACCAGTTGAGCATCCCGAAGACCGACATGGTCGCGGCGCGCAGCTTGCGCGGATCGCCGGCAAAGACCTGGGGCGCGACCCCCGATAGCGCCGCACCCAGCGCGGCGACCATCTGGCGCTGATAGCCGCGCAGGATCCGCTGGCGGTCCTCGGGCAGCAGCGGGATGCCCTCGGTCTGGATCTTGTGCTCGTGATCCATCCCCTCATAGGCCAGCAGCGTCTCGAGGACGATGGCCCGCAGCCGCGCCTCGGCGGCGATGCCCGCAGCCGGCAGCTCGCAGATCCGGTCGCGCAGTTCCGACAGGTAGCTGTCGAGAATGTCGAAAAGCAGCGCGTCCTTGCTGTCGTAATAGTGATAGATGTTCGCTTTCGAGATCCCGCAGGCGCGCGCCAGCTGGTTCATCGAGGCCCGGGCAAAGCCTTCCTCGGCGAAGACGCGGGCCGCGGTCTTGAGGATATGGGCCCGCTTGGCGTCGTGGTCCTTGGCGATGGTGCGCGCCAAGGGTCAGTCCCGGGGCCGCTTGTCGACGACGCGCTTGGCCTTGCCCTCCGAGCGTTCGACCTTGCCCGGATCGAAGACGATCACCTCGCAGGACACGCCCACCAGGTCCTTGATCCGCTTGGTCAGCATCCGTTCGGCGGCGGCCTTGCTGGCCTCGTTCGCAGCGCTCGGGACAGCCTCGACAAGCACCCGCATCGCATCCATGTGGCCGGCGCGGTAAAGCTCGATCTGGAAATGCGCGGCGACGCCGCCGGTGGCCAGCACCTGCTCCTCGATCTGGGTCGGGAACACGTTGACCCCGCGCAGGATGATCATGTCGTCGCTGCGCCCGGTGATCTTCTCCATCCGCCGCATGGTTCGCGCAGTGCCCGGCAGCAGCCGGGTCAGATCGCGCGTGCGGTAGCGGATCATCGGCAGGCCTTCCTTGGTGAGCGTGGTGAAGACCAGCTCGCCCTCCTCCCCCTCTGCCACCGGTTCGCCGGTCTCGGGGTCGATCACCTCGGGGTAGAAGTGATCCTCCCAGATGTGCAGCCCGTCCTTGGATTCGACGCATTCGTTGGCCACGCCCGGCCCCATGATCTCGGACAGGCCATAGATGTCGACCGCGTGCATGTCGAAGGCCCTCTCGATCTCGAGCCGCATCGCGTTGGTCCAGGGCTCGGCCCCGAAGATCGCGGTCTGCAGCGAGCAGGCCCGCGGGTCGCGCCCCTGGCGGTGGAACTCCTCGAGGATGTTGAGCATGTAGGACGGCGTGACCATGATCGCCTGAGGCCTGAAATCCTCGATCAGCGTGACCTGCCGCGCGGTCTGCCCGCCCGACATCGGGATCACCGTCGCCCCCAGCCGCTCGATCCCGTAATGGGCGCCCAGCCCGCCGGTAAAGAGGCCATAGCCGTAGGCGTTGTGCACGATATCGCCCGGACGCACCCCCGAGGCGCGCAGGCAACGCGCGACCAGATCGGCCCAGTTCGAGATGTCATTGGCGGTATAGCCGACGACGGTGGGCTTGCCGGTGGTGCCTGACGAGGCATGGATGCGCACGATCTGCGCGCGCGGGACGGCGAAAAGCCCGAAAGGGTAATGGTCGCGCAGGTCGGTCTTGTAGGTGAAGGGGAACTTCGCGATGTCGGACAGATCCTTGAGGTCGTCCGGATGCACCCCCGCCGCGTCGAAGCGCTGGCGATACATCGCGACATTGTCATATGCGTGGCGCAGCGACCATTTCATCCGCTCCAGTTGCAGCGCCGCGATCTCGTCGCGGCTGGCGATCTCGATCGGGTCCAGGTCGGATTTCTGCGGCGTCAGATCCTTCATCGCGCGGTCTCCTCCTCGCGGGTTTCGTCGAAGAACTGCCCCCCGATCGCGCGGGACAAGCCCCGGAAGAGCGCGATCCGGGTGCCGTCTTGGTTGGTCACCGTCACGTCGTAGATGCCGCTGCGCCCGGTCAGGCTGACCTCCTGCGCCGCGGCGGTCAGCCGGTCGCCGAGACGACCGGGCGCCAGGTAGGTGATCGAATTGTGCTGGGCGACGGTGGACTGGTTGCGGCTGTTGCAGGCATAGGCAAAGGCGCTGTCGGCAAGCGTGAAGGTCACGCCCCCGTGGCAGATACCGTGGCCGTTGCAGTGATGCGCCGCCACCTCCAGCGCGAGGACCGCGCGGCCTTCCTCGACCGATACCAGTTCCATCCCGACCCAGGGCGAGGCGGCGTCGTCCGACCACATCGCCGCGGCCGAGCGGCGGGCGCGCTCCCGCGGGGTCAAGACCGGCCCCCGGTAAAGGAGGGCGCGCGCTTCTGCAGGAAGGCCGCGACGCCCTCGGCATAGTCGGCGCTGGCCCCGCAACGCTTCTGCAGGCGCGCCTCGAGGTCGAGCTGCTCGTCCAGCGTATGGGTCGCGGCGGCCTGGATCGCCTGCTTGGTCAGGCCCAGCCCCAGGGTCGGGCCGGCGGCCAGCTCGGCGGTCAGCGCCCGCGCCTCCTCCATCAGCGCCGGATCGGGCACCGCCCGCCAGATCAGCCCCCAATGCGCCGCCTCGCGCGCCGAGACCGGCTTGCCGGTCATCGCCAGCGCCTTGGCCCGGGCCTCGCCCAGCAGCCGCGTGAGCGCCCAGGTACCGCCGCCGTCCGGGATCAGCCCGACCTTGACGAAGGACTGGATGAAGCGGGCGCTCTCGGCGGCCAGCACGATGTCGCAGGCCAGCGCCACGTTCGCCCCGGCCCCGGCAGCGACGCCGTTGACGGCGCAGACCACCGGGAGCTCGAGCGACCGGATCAGCCGCACCAGCGGGTTGTAGAACCGGGTCAGGGTATCCCCCAGGTCGGGCGGGCCTTTCATCTTCGACGGATCGCGGTCGCCGAGATCCTGCCCCGCGCAGAACCCCCGCCCCGCCCCGGTCAGCAGCAAGGCGCGGTCGCCCCGGTCACGGGCGGCCTCAATGGCCGCGCGCAGCGCGCCGTGCATCTCGTCGTTGAAGCTGTTCAGCCGGTCCGGCCGGTTCAGCGTGATCTCGGTCCAACCGTCGTTGGCCTGCACCAGAATCGTCTCGCTCATCGGACCCCCGTCGCGCTGTTGGCGCGGGGAACGTTGCATAAACCGACCGGACGGTCAATAAAAGAAGCCGCCCCGCGATTCGGATCTCGGAGGGCGGACCGGCCCGTGCTAGACAGGGCCGGGTCGCGTGTCCAAGCTCCGATAGCCGCCCGCCTTGCCCCGTCGAAAGGACAGAGAATGAGCCTGCTTCAGATCGAGAGTTTCGCCGCCGGACGCTGGGTCAAGCCCGGAGACGGCGCCCGCCCCATCGAGAACGCGGTGACCGGCGCGCCGATGGCCATGGCCGGCAACGATGCGCTGGATGTCGAGGCGATGCTGGCCCATGCCCGCGCCGTCGGCGGGCCGGCGCTGCGGGCTCTGACCTTCCACGACCGGGCGCGGATGCTCAAGGCGCTGGCCCAGGCCCTCGACGCGCGCAAGCAGGTGCTCTACGATCTCTCCTATGCCACCGGCGCGACGCTCGCCGATCACAAGATCGACGTCGATGGCGGCATCGGCACGCTCTTCGTCTACGCCTCGAAAGGCCGGCGCGAGATGCCCGATGCGCAGGTCTATATCGACGGCGAGGTCGAGCAGCTCTCGCGCCGCGGCACGTTCCTCGGGCGCCACATCTGCACGCCGCTGCAGGGCGCCGCGGTGCATATCAACGCCTTCAACTTCCCGGTCTGGGGGATGCTGGAAAAGCTCGCCCCGACCCTGCTGGCCGGGATGCCCGCCATCGTCAAGCCCGCCACCGCGACCTGCTACGTGACCGAAGCGGCGGTGCGGATCATGCTGGAGGCCGAAATCCTGCCCGAGGGCGCGCTGCAGCTGGTGACCGGGGGCCTCGGCGACATGCTGGACTGCCTCGACTGCCAGGACGTGGTCGGCTTCACCGGCTCGGCGGCCACCGCGCTGAAACTGCGCTCGGCGCCGCATATCCTGCGCAATTCGATCCGCTTCGTGGCCGAGCAGGACAGCCTCAACGCCTCGATCCTGGGCCCGGATGCCGCGCCCGGAACGCCCGAGTTCGATCTTTTCGTCAAGGAAGTGCATCGCGAGATGACCACCAAGGCGGGGCAGAAATGCACCGCCATCCGCCGCATCCTCGCGCCGCAGGCCCATGTCGAGGCGGTGATCGACGCAATCGGCGTGCGCCTCGCCGCAACGGTGATCGGCGATCCGAAGGCCGAGACCACCCGGATGGGCGCGCTGGTCTCGGGTGCGCAGAAGCGCGACGTGCTGGAAAAGGCCGCGATCCTGGAGCAAGAAGCCGAGCGCGTCTATGGCGATCCGGAGGCCTTCGAGGTGACCGGCGCGGATGCCGCGACGGGCGCCTTCCTGCCGCCGATGCTGTTCCACTGCGTCGACCCGGACGGCGCCAGCCGCATTCACGACACCGAGGCCTTCGGGCCGGTCTCGACGGTGATGGGCTATCGCGATCTCGATCACGCCATCGCGCTGGTCAATCGCGGCCAGGGCAGCCTGGTCACCTCGCTGATCACCCGTGACGGTGCCGTGGCGCGGCAGGTGGCGCTGGGGGCCGGGGCCTATCACGGGCGGATCTACATCAACAACCGCGACAGCATGGGCGAGTCCACCGGCCACGGCTCGCCGCTGCCGCACATGGTCCATGGCGGGCCGGGGCGGGCCGGCGGCGGCGAGGAGCTGGGCGGGGTGCGCGGGGTGATGCACTACATGCAGCGCACCGCGGTGCAGGGTAGCCCCGACATCCTGACCGCGATCGGCGGCGAGTGGGTGCCGGGCGCGGCCGAGATCGCGGGGCCGGCGCATCCCTTCACCCGGACCTATCACGAGCTGGCCATCGGCGAGACGATCCACACCGGCCCGCGCACCGTGACGCTGGAGGATATCGAGCATTTCGCCGCGTTCACCGGCGACACGTTCTATGCCCACATGGACGACGCGGCGGCCAGGCGGAACCCGTTCTTCCCGGGCCGCGTGGCGCATGGCTACCTGCTCCTGTCCTTCGCCGCCGGGCTCTTCGTCGAGCCGAACGAGGGGCCGGTGTTGGCCAATACCGGGCTGGACGGGCTGCGCTTCCTCAAGCCGGTCGAGGCCGGGGACGCGATCAAGGTGCGGCTGGTGGTGCAGAAGAAGACCCCGCGCAACGAGGCCTATGGCGAGGTGCGCTGGCAGGTGACGCTGACCAACCAGGAGGGCGAGGCGGTGGCCGAGTACCAGCTCCTGACGATGAACGCCTTCGCCCGCGCCTGAGCACGATGTCGCCGAAAGGGAACCGCCTGCCGCCGGCGGCGTTGGCCAAGGTCACAAGGAAAGGACCAACGCCATGACCCGTTATGCCATGCTGCTGCTTGCGCTCGGCCTGCTCGGCGCCTGCGAAACCGCCAAGGGGGTGGGCCAGGACGTCGAGAACCTGGGCCAGAACATCCAGACCGAGGCCGAGGAGGCCGACGAGGCGACCTGAGCGACCCCGCTCACAGCGGGACAAGGGGCGGTCCGCGCGGCCGCCCTTTTTCATGTCCGAGTCCCGCTGCGGCGCTGGCCGGATTTCACACAACTATGGCGCGTTCTCTCATGGCCCGACTCGGCCCCGATGCGGCATACGGGGCCGCAACGGCACGCAGAGACGCTCGCGGGATAACCGAGGAGGCTGCCGCACCCGGCGAGGCGGGACCGGCCGATAGGGGTACTCGGTCCGGGGGATCGCGCAGGGGTGGAACGGGCGAAGACCCGGACCCCCTGCGCTCCAAGCCCCTCTGGCGCAAGGCCAGAGCCCATGTTCGGAACGAGGAGGGCCGCCACAGGCACGGTCCGGAAGATCGGTCGGGGTTACGCCGGGCGCAGACCCGGGGGCCTCGGCCGATCTTTCCGTGCCTGTGCGGACCGATGGCGCTGATGCGCGCTTGAAATGCGTAGCCGGGGAACCACTTCAATCAAGCGCCGCGCCCGAACCGAGGGGTGGGCGAGAAACGTCCGCGTCACCCTTAGGCGTGCCGTGGGCACCACGGGGACTGTCCAAGCGCTGCCCAATCGGAGATTGGGCATTTGGGAGATATCCAGTCTCCGATCGAAAATTCAAAATGGAATATCTTCGTCCTTTTTCTCCAGCCTAAAGATCAAGTCGTCCAAGACTTGCTCGGCGCCGGTCAAGCTGCGCTCAATAGAAAGCAACAGTTGATCGAGTGCGTAGAAATAGTTATGATGATCAAGATCGGAAATATCTTTATCATTGAATTCATCAATTGATTTCCCCGATTTATCTTGCAACAGGATTTCGATAACCGCTGTCCGCTCATTGTTGTCGCCAATGACATGGCGCTTGCTCAATTGGATTACGTATTCGTCTAAGCTCGCCAGATACTGATCATCTTCAGAGGTCTCTTTCCATACCAACGCTCCCTTGTTTGACAGGGAAACTACTAGATTAGTAAGCTTTCTCCATTTCTCAACAGTGCTTGAGGGTACATTCTTCGCCACTAGTTTTCTCCCATAGAAGTCTTTATCTCTTGAAGGGCCAATACTATCGTTTCCTTTTGGTCTGACACAACCCTGCGAAGCCGCAATGAATCAGTTGCGCTATTCGGTGAGGCAATTGCCTTGTCAGCGGTTGCCGCCATGTTCTTAAATTGATTAACAGCGATTGAAAGTTTTTCGATCACCTCTTTTGAAAATGGGAGATCATTCTGGCTAACGATTGCGGCGATTGAAACACGAAGATCTGTGGCGCGCTCATTTACTATCGGCCAGGCCGCACCGTCGATCCGGAGGTTTAGATCGTCTACACGCCCATGCAACCGATTCAGCTCGACGAGCAAATCAATTGACTGCAATCTGCTTTTTGTCGATTGCGCCGCCTCTTTTGCTAGGTCGGCCGAGCGCTTGGCTCGCCACGAGAAATAGACGGTTAAGCAGACCCCAAGGACGGAAGCGAGATCACCCCAGTTTCTACCGAGAAAAGAAGAAAATATCGAATACCAATAAATTTCACTATCCATCCATGTTTGTCTCACCCCATTTTAGCGCTTCGATCCTTGAGTCACTATCCGAATTTAAGCGGACTGCGATGACATGAGCAGCATTGCCAATAATTTTCAAGACGGAAAAGTTTCTCTCTCACTTACTTGAGCCCTCCTGCAATAGCGCAACGCCTCACGGTGTGGGCACGCAGTTGGCTTTGCCAACCGCTTTCGCCCGCTCGCCCTGAAAATGGACAGCCTCAGCTGTCCATTTTCAGCGCGGAAATGAACGCTTCCTGCGGGATGTCCACCTTGCCGAACTGGCGCATCTT
>JAGRMU010000009.1:0-317 GCA_020441165.1 Sedimentitalea sp. | reverse complement strand
CTTGTCCAGCAGCTTGCGCTTGCGGGTGGCGTCGCCGCCGTAACATTTGGCGGTGACGTCCTTGCGCAGGGCCGAGAGGGTCTCGCGGGCGATGACCTTGCCGCCGATCGCCGCCTGGATCGGGATCTTGAACATGTGGCGGGGGATCAGGTCCTTGAGCTTTTCCACCATCGCCCGGCCGCGCAGCTCGGCCCGGTCGCGGTGGACCATCATCGACAGCGCGTCCACCGGCTCCTCGTTGACCAGCACCGACATCTTCACCAGGTTGTCCTCGCGGTAGCCGGTGAGCTGATAATCGAAGCTGGCATAGCCCTTGG
>JAGRMU010000530.1 GCA_020441165.1 Sedimentitalea sp. | reverse complement strand
ATCCCCCTCAACCGGTTCTGAACAGGAGACGAGATGACACCCGAAACGTTGAATGGCGGCACGCTGGAAACCTGGTCGGCCGAGGAGGTCGCCACGGCCTTCAAGAACAACCGGATCGTGCTGATCGACGTGCGCACCCCGCAGGAATACGCGCTGGAACGGATCCGCGGCGCCTTGCTGGCCCCGATGCAGAATTTCGACCCCGACCACCTGCCGCGCGGCGGCGATCAGACCCTGGTGCTGCATTGCGGCTCGGGCGTGCGCTCGCGCAAGGTGGCCGGGATGTGCCTGGAGGCCGGGTTCGACCGGATCGCGCATCTGGATGGCGGTTTCGGCGCCTGGAAGCAGGCCGGACAGCCCTATATCGGCACCGATCCGGCCACCGGCGGGCCGAAGCCGATGAACGACGGCTGACGGGTCGCCGCCGGGCGCGCCAGCCTCTTGTCCGGCGAAACCGGCGGCGCTAGGCTCGCGCCATGGCCATCTGTCTGCTCTATCGCGAGACTCCCCGCCGCGCGACCTGGTTCTACCGCGTCGAGATCGCGATGAATCTCTTCAGCGAGGTCTCGGTGCTGCGCGAATGGGGCATGGCAGGCCGGCGCGGGCGCAGCATGGTCGAGATCTACGGCAACCTCCGCGAGGCCTCGCTGGCCGCCGACCGGCACCGGACCCGGGCGCTGCGCCGCGGCTATGACCGCGCCTGAAGCCGCAGCCGGTCCACCGCCGCCGCCAGCACCTGCAGACCCGCCACCAGGTCGGCCTCGTCCGTATCCTCCTCGAAGGCGTGGCTGATGCCGCCGATCGAGGGCACGAAGAGCATCGCCACCGGCATCAGCCGCGCCACGTTGGTGGCATCGTGCAGCGCCCCCGAGGGCAGCTTGCGCCAGCGTCCCGGCGCCACCGATTCCGCCGCGGCCTCGAGCGCCGCGCGCAGGGCAGGATCCATCGCCACCGGCTCCAGCCCCAGCAGCGGCCCGAACTCCAGACCCAGCCCGCCCTCGCCGGCGACGCGGTCGGCGGTCTCGCGCACGATCGCCTCCATCCGCCCCAGCCGGTCTGGATCGCTGTCGCGCCACTGCATCGAGAAGCTCGCCCGCCCCGGCACGATGGATGAGGTGTTGGGATGCAGCGCCACGTGGCCGATGGTCCAGACCGTGCGCGGCGTCACCACGTTGCGGAAGGCGTCGTTGACCTCGGCATTGAAGCGCGCCAGCGCCTGGAAGGCGTCGCGGCGCAGTTGCATCGGCGTGGTGCCGGCATGGTTCTGCTGGCCGCGGAAGGTGATGCGCATGTCGCGGATGCCGACGATGTCGGTGACCACGCCGATATGCTCGCCGGCGGTGTCCAGGGTCGGGCCCTGCTCGATATGCATCTCGATGAAGCCCCGGAAGCGGCCCGGGTCGACGAAATCGCCCGCGATCTCCGCCATCCGGCCCCGCGCCTCGGCAAAGCCGAGCCCGGCATGGTCGATCAGCCCGTCGGCCGCCTCGAGCGGCAGCGTCCCGGACCAGACCGCGCTGCCGGTCGTGACCCCGAAGCGGCCCTCCTCGTCCTGGAAGCTGACCACCGAGATCGGCGGGCCGCCCGCCGCCCGCGCCGCCCGCGCCACTTCCAGCGCCGCGACCACCCCCAGCGCCCCGTCCAGCCAGCCGCCCTCGGGCTGGCTGTCGGAATGCGAGCCCAAGAGCAGCGACGGTCCCTCGGCCAGCCCGAAGAGGTTGCCCACCGGATCGAATCGCGGCACCAGCCCCGCCGCGTCCATCCGCTCGGCCAGCCAGCGCCGTGCGGCGATGTCGGCCTCCGAATAGGCCGGGCGCACCACGCCCTTGCCGATGCCCGAGGCGCCGAAGTGGCGCAACGCGTGAAGCTCGGACAGGAACCGCTCGGGATCGGGTGTCAGGGTCATGGCGGGATCTCTCTCTGGTTTCCCCGACCCTAGAACGGCATCGCCCGCGAGGAAAGCGACCCCGCGAAAGACCCAGCTGCCCACCCGGGTTTCCACCGGAAATCGCGACCGCGCGCGGCGCCCGCCCTTCCCACCGGCGCGGCGCTCGCCTAGTAAGGCGCAAGCACAGGATCGCGCCCATGTCGCACATCACCCTCATTCGCCACGGCCAGGCCAATACCGAGGCCCGGGACGAGGCCGGTTATGACCGGCTCTCCCCGCTCGGCCGCCAGCAATCGGCCTGGCTCGGCGAGCATCTGCGTCACTCGGGAAGCCACCACGCGCGGATCTATTGCGGCACCCTCTCCCGCCATGTCGAGACCGCCGCGGCGATGGCGATGGAGACGCCGCCGGTGCAGGATCCCCGCCTCAACGAGCTGGAATATTTCACCCTCGCGCGGATGCTCGAGGCGCAGCGGGGCATCCC
>JAGRMU010000529.1:1245-1500 GCA_020441165.1 Sedimentitalea sp. | reverse complement strand
GCCGCGTCGAGGATCCGGCCCTGCGGCGCGCCTGGCGCTCGCGGATCGAGGATCACGACGGCACCGCCGAGAACGAGGGCGGCATCGCGCGCTGGCTGCGGCTGGCCGACGCGGTGGGGCTCGACCGCGACTATGTCGCGAGCGCCGAGGGGGTGCTGCCGGCGACCCGCTTCGCGGTCGATGCCTATGTGCGCTTCGTGCGCGACGAAAGCCTGTTGCGGGCGGTGGCGGCCTCGCTGACCGAGCTTTTCGCGC
>JAGRMU010000529.1:0-1074 GCA_020441165.1 Sedimentitalea sp. | reverse complement strand
GGGGCGCTGATCTTCAAGACCGACCTGCTCTGGGCGCAGCTCGACGCGCTGCATTCGGCCTATGTGGAACCTGCCCGGATCCCGCCCGGCGCCTGGCAGCCGGGCACGCACCTGGCGGAAAAGGTACGGGCCGCGTCATGACCCCGTGCCCCGAGGATGTCCCGGTGATCCCGCGCGGCGTGCGGATGCACGAGGACCGGGTGCGGGGCATCTGGGTGCTGCTGGCGCCCGAGCGCACGGTCACCCTCGATCCGATCGGCCAGGCGATCCTGTCCGAGGTCGACGGCAAGCGCTCGCTGGCCGAGATCGCGGCGCGGCTTGCGGCGCGCTACGATGCGCCCGCCGAGCAGGTGGCGACGGATGCCGCCGAGTTCCTGGGCGGGCTGATGGACCGGCGATTCATGGAGGTGGCGTGATGGACGGAGGCACCCTGACGGAGCTGCGCGAGGAGGGGCGGCAGGCGGGCATTCCGGCGCCGATCGCGATGCTGGCCGAGCTGACCCACCGCTGCCCGCTCTCCTGTCCCTACTGTTCGAACCCGGTCGAGCTGGCCCGCAAGGAGGCCGAGCTGACCACCGGGGAATGGGCGCGGGTGTTCCGCGAGGCGGCCGAGCTGGGGGTGCTGCAGCTGCATGTCTCGGGCGGCGAGCCGGCCTCGCGCCGAGACCTGGTGGAGCTGGTGGCGGCGGCGCGCGACGCGGGGCTCTACACCAACCTCATCACCTCGGGGATCGGGCTGACCGAGCGGCGTCTGCGCGATCTGGACGCGGCGGGGCTCGATCACGTGCAGCTCTCGCTGCAGGGCACCGATGCCGAGATGGCCGACCGGATCGGCGGCTATGCGGGGGGTTACAAGCGCAAGATGCAGGTGGCCGAGTGGATCAAGGCCATCGGCTTTCCGCTGACGCTGAACGCGGTGCTGCACCGGCAGAACCTGCACCAGTTGCCGCGCGCCATCGAGATGGCGCTGGAGATGGGCGCGCGGCGGATCGAGGTCGCGGTGGTGCAGTTCCACGGCTGGGCGATGCTCAATCGCGATGCGCTGATGCCGACGAAGGACCAGGCCGTCGAGGC
>JAGRMU010000528.1:476-1818 GCA_020441165.1 Sedimentitalea sp. | reverse complement strand
TCGATCGATGATGGAATATTGGTGCCGCCGCTTATCCGCGTGTGGTTCAGGATCGTGCTCTTGACCGATGCGCGGGTGGTGTCGTCGATCACCGTCGGCGCAACTATCGTCGATGCGCCACTGGCAAACACAACGATGCTGACACGGTAGGTATTGGGATTGTTCGGCGCGCCCACGGACGGAATCAGATCCATAGCCGCGGCAAAGCCCTTACGCATGGTCAAGAGCTCGTTGTTGTCGATGGAACCGGATTCGTCGATCGCGAATCCCAGATCGATCGTGGCAGCCGGCACCGCGGACGTCGAAATCAGGACCCCCAAGGCGGCCGCGGCAGCGAGTTGAAGTTTGTTTTTTGGCATGATCGCTCCTTTTAACGTATAATCTGAAATCTGTCGGTGATGCACTTGGCGCGAACGCGGAAGTTTCCGAATGATCTCTCCAATTAACAACCCTCCTCGCAAGCGGAGGAAGGCACCCAAGTCTCGCCTCCGAAGTGACGAGCGCCGAACTAGGATTAACAGATCGTTAAGCCTCGGGGAAGAAAAAATGCGGCTAACCACGCGTTTTCAACCAAGAATTGAAAGCGGTGAACCGGCTCTACCGTTGCCTATCTTGGCCCCGCGGCGCCGCCCGCCGATGTTGCGTTGCGGCGAAATTTTATTGCGCGTGATTGCGGTGTCGCTATAAGAAACGCAAAGAGGGGGAAGAGATGGTCGCCACACGCCTTGATGTGATTGATCGCAAGATTTTGTCCGAGCTGCAGGCCGATGGCCGGATGACCAACGTGGAGCTGGCCAAGCGGGTCGGGATCTCGGCGCCGCCCTGTTTGCGCCGGGTGCGCACGCTCGAGGAGGCGGGGTTCATCCGCGGCTATCATGCCGATGTGAACGCAAGGGCGCTCGGGTTCGAGGTACAGGTCTTCGCGATGGTCGGGCTCGACAGCCAGGCCGAGGCGGAGCTCAGCGCCTTCGAGGCGCGCTGCCGCAACTGGCCGCTGGTGCGCGAGTGCCACATGCTCAACGGCGAGGTGGATTTCATCCTCAAATGCGTGGCCCCCGACCTGAGCAGCTTCCAGAGCTTCCTGACCGGCGCGCTCCTGACCACGCCCAATGTCGCCAGCGTCAAGACCTCGCTGGTGATCCGCGGCGCGAAGGACGAGCCCGGCGTGCCCTTCGAGATCCTCGAGGACCGGCTGAGCCGAAGCGCCTAGGTCGCGTTGCGCCGCAGGCCGGGTGAAGCGGCCGGACCGCGCGGAACCCGTGCCGGTCGGCGTTCATGCCCGGGGCAGCCGCCGGCAAAGCGTCCGGGAATGCCGCAGGTCGTTCGGATGACGTGAGGAGGT
>JAGRMU010000528.1:0-414 GCA_020441165.1 Sedimentitalea sp. | reverse complement strand
ACACCTTGCGGCCTGTCGCCCACGATCCCGCGCATTGCGCCGGACGTGGAGGCGTGATTACAAGCGGGCCCATGGGGCGTCAACAGGAAAATCCGGGCGTTCCGGGGCGCCTTCGGGGGTCGCCGCGCGCAAGGGGAACGAGATGAAAAAGCCGAAATGGGTCGTCGAGAAGGAGCAGGCGCGCAAGGCGGCGGGGGAGGAGACCGTGTGGCTCTTCGGGCTGCACGCGGTGCGCGACGCGCTGCTCAACCCCAGGCGCGAGAAGCTGCGCCTGATCGTGACCCGCAACGCCGCCGACAAGCTGGCGGACGCGATCGCCGCGGCCGGCATCGCCCCCGAAGAGGCCGATGCGCGCCGCTTTTCCGCCCCGCTCGATCCCGGCTCGGTGCATCAGGGCGCGGCGCTGGAGGTGCG
>JAGRMU010000527.1 GCA_020441165.1 Sedimentitalea sp. | reverse complement strand
TTCGTCAGCGAGGGGCTGAAGCCGGTGATCGATCACGTGATCAGCTACGGCATGGGGCATTTCTACATCAGCCAGTCGGACAAGGGCGGGCTGGTCTTCGGCGGCGATCTGGACATGTACGCCTCCTACGCGGCGCGCGGCAACCTGCCGCTGGCCGAGCATGTGATGGAGGCCGGCATGACGCTGATGCCGATGATCGGCAAGGCGCGGGTGCTGCGCTCCTGGGGCGGGATCATGGACATGACCCCGGACGGCTCGCCGATCATCGACCGCAGCGGCATCGACGGGCTCTATCTCAACTGCGGCTGGTGCTATGGCGGGTTCAAGGCGGTGCCGGGTTCGGGCGACTGCTTCGCGCATCTGATCGCCACCGACCGCCCGCACGGGGCGGCGATGCGCTATCGGCTCGACCGCTTTCCGCACCGGGCGCGGGCTGATGGACGAAGAGGGCACCGGCGCCCAGCACAACCTGCACTGAGCGGACGGGGCGGCGGACTTGAGTATTTGTGACCACGAAGAAACGAGGGGCGCGGAATGAGGATCACCTGTCCGATCTGCGGCGACCGCGACCGGCGCGAGTTCTACTACCAGGGCGCCGCGGTGGCGCTGGAGCGGCCGGACCCCGAGGCGGGCGCGGCGGCCTGGGACGCCTATCTGCACCTGCGCGACAACCCGGCCGGCGAGACCCGCGAGCTGTGGTATCACGAGGCCGGCTGCGGCGCCTGGCTGGCGGTCACCCGCGATACGGTGACCCATGCGATCGCGGCCACCGAGCTGGCGCAGGACGCGGCGCGCGGGGGGGCGGCATGAGGCTGCCGGGACGCGGGCTGATCGACCGCAGGGCGCCGCTGCGCTTCACATTCGACGGCACCCTCTACGAGGGGTTCCGGGGCGACACGCTGGCCTCGGCGCTGCTGGCCAACGACGTTCGGCTGGTCGGGCGGTCCTTCAAGTATCACCGCCCGCGCGGCATCCTGACTGCCGGCAGCAAGGAGCCGAACGCTCTGGTCACCGTGGGGCGCGGCGCGGCGCAGGAGCCGAACATGCGCGCGACCGTGCAGGAGCTCTATGACGGGCTGGAGGCGCAGAGCCAGAACCGCTGGCCGTCGCTGGGTTTCGACGTGATGTCGGTGAACGATCTGGCTGCGCCGTTCCTCGGCGCGGGGTTCT
>JAGRMU010000526.1 GCA_020441165.1 Sedimentitalea sp. | reverse complement strand
CGAGGTCGAGCAGGCGCTGATCGCCTATCCCGCGGTGCTCGAGGCGGCGGTGGTCGCGGCGCGCGACGAGGCCGGGCTGGAAAAGCCCAAGGCCTATATCGTGCTCAAGGATGGGGTAGAGCCGGACGGGCTGGCCGACGAGTTGAAAGGCTTCGTTCAGGACAAGGTCGGCAAGTGGAAATATCCGCGATGGATCGAGGTCGTGCCCGATCTGCCGAAGACCGCCACCGGCAAGATCCAGCGCTTCAAGCTGCGAGAGGACACCTGATGGCACCGTTCGACTGGACCGACACGCCCGCGGCGCCGCTGATGGTGGCGGGCGCGGCGCTGGAGTATGCCTGTTACGGCCCGCCGCCCGAGCGCGCCCCGACCATCGTCATGCTGCACGAGGGGCTGGGCTGCGTGGCGCTCTGGCGCGACTGCCCGGCCCGCGTCGCCGAGCGCACCGGCATGGGCGTCTTCGTCCATTCCCGGCAGGGCTATGGCGCCTCGGACCCGGTGCCGTTGCCGCGCCCGCTCGATTTCATGACCCGCGAGGCGGTCGAGGTGCTGCCCAAGGTGCTGGACGCCATCGGCTTTCGGCGCGGCATCCTTTTCGGGCACAGCGACGGCGCCACCATCGCCGCGATCCATGCCGGCTCCATCGCCGATCACCGGGTGCGCGGGCTGATCCTGATGGCGCCGCATTTCTTCACCGAAGCCGAGGGGTTGCGCTCGATCGCCGAGGCCGACGCCGAGTTCCGCACCGGCGATCTGCGGGCGCGGCTGGCGAAGTATCACAAGGATCCGGACAATGCCTTTCACGGCTGGGCCGATACCTGGCTCGATCCCGGCTTCAAGGACTGGAACGTGGCCGAGGTGATCGACTATTTCCGCATCCCGGTTCTGGCGATCCAGGGGCGCGAGGACCAGTATGGCAGCCTCGCCCAGATCGACGAGATCGAGACCCGCAGCTATGCGCCGGTGGACCGGCTGATCCTCGATGGGGTACGCCACGCGCCGCACCTGGAACGGCCCGGGGCGGTCCTGGACGCGGTGGCCGAGTTCGCCTGGCGGCTGGAGCGGATCGAGGCGGCCGAGGTCGAGACCGCGTGAGCACGGGCGCCGCGCCCGACCTGCCGCCCCATGCCTACGTGCCGGGACAGACGCCACGCCACGATGCGTCGCTCTTCGCGGTGCTGCACGGCTCGGTCCGCCCGGGCATGGACGCGGAGGCGCTTGCGCGGACCGAGGCCTGGCGGGCCGGGCTGCACTTTTTGCGCGCGGGGTACTTCTGGGAGGCCCACGAGGCGCTGGAGCCGGTCTGGATGCAGATCGCGCCGAATTCGCCCGCGCGGCACTTGGTGCAGGCGCTGATCCAGGCGGCCAATGCCGGCCTCAAGCTGCGCATGCGCCGCCCGTGCGCGACGCTGCGGCTGTGCGATCTGGCCGCCGCGCACCTGGCGGGATGCGGGGCGGGGCCGGTGATGGGTCTCGATCCGGCCGATCTGGAGCCGGTCATTGCCGGGTTCCGGCACGAGGCGCAGACCCAACTCGCGCAGAATGCAATATAATGCAGATTGCTGCCCGAATATCTCGAAGCGCCGCGCATCCAAGCCGAATCCAATCGCGAAAACCGGCACTATGTTGCAATTTCGGCTTTACCCGTGCGCAGCGCACCGATAACATGCAGAACGAATGCACCCTTTGCGGACTCACCCCATGACCCAGCGCATCGATTTC
>JAGRMU010000525.1 GCA_020441165.1 Sedimentitalea sp. | reverse complement strand
GACTTGTCGATCACCACGTTGCGGCCCTTGGGGCCGAGGGTCACCTTGACCGCGTCGGCCAGAATGTTCACACCCCGGAGCATCCGGTTGCGGGCGTCGGTGTCGAAACGTACGTCTTTTGCAGACATTCTCGATCTCCTATCTGGATTGGATTGGGGTCACACGAAGCGCGGCGCTCAGGCGGCCTTGGCGGCCTTGGCGGCTTCGATGATCCCCAGGATGTCGCTTTCTTTCATGATCAGCAGCTCTTCACCGTCGATGGTGACCTCGGTGCCGGACCATTTGCCGAACAGGATCTTGTCGCCGGCGGAGACACCCATCTCGATCAGCTCGCCGCTGTCCTTGCGGGCGCCCTCGCCGCAGGCCACGACGATACCCTCGGCCGGCTTCTCCTTGGCGCTGTCGGGGATGATCAGCCCGCCCTTGGTTTTCTCGTCGCTTTCCACGCGGCGCACCAGCACCCGGTCATGAAGTGGTTTGAATGCCATCTTTGCAGCTCCTTGAGGCTCAAAGTCAGTTGTCAGGGCCCTTACGGGGCAGTTAGCACTCGACGTTGGCGAGTGCTAACGACGCCTAGCTAGGCGCTGCCCCGCAGCCTGTCAACATCCCGTTTCGAGAATTTTTGCGCCTACTCCGCCTCCCAGCTGCAGGCCCAGTGCTTCAGCCCCTCGGCGCCCGCGTCGGTCAGCATGTAGACACCCGTCGCAACCTTTTCAAACCATCCGTAGTGATTGTCGCGCATCAGCCGCGTCGCTCGCGAGATCCCGGTCGCGCGGGCCACCTCGGCGCCCTTGCTGGCGCCCGCCTCGGCCAGATGCGCGGCGCAGCGCAGCGCATCCTGGCGATAGGCAGTGACGATGCCATGGCGGGTGGCGCCACCGGCATTGGGATCGCCCCGCAGCCGGTCGAACTCGCGCAAGAGCCGCGCCGAGCGTTGTTTCGACTTGCGCGGGGCATGGGGTCCGGGATCGCACTGCACCTCGGCGCGGCCATCCGCCCGCACGGTGATCAGCCCCAGCCCCAGGCGCCGGCACAGCGACAGGTTGTCCCTCAGCGCCCGGCGCGCCGCCTTGCCCGTGGGACGCGGCACCGCCAGGTAGACATGATCGGTGATCGCCAGCCGCGCCACCGCCTGGTGATAGAGCCCCAGCGAGAAGCGCAGCTTCAGCTCGACGATCACCGGCGCGTCGCCGCCCCGCCGCGCCACCACGTCGGCGGCGCCGACCTCGCCCTTGACGGTATAGCCCTGCCGCTCCAGCAGGGCCTTGACGGGGGGATAAAGGTCCTGCTCGAGGGTCATGCGCGCTCCCGGTGCCGAATCGAACTGAGAACCTGCTGAAGTGTCAACAAAATTTTCGAGGCCGGTCTCGAAACAGGCGTCAACAGTATGCCTATGATCGCAAGACCGTTCCCAGTATGGCGGCAATCGTGTCATTTTTTCGGCAATTTTTCGCCGCATTGTTGCTTTTCCCTGCCAGGGTGACTAACCAGAACGACGCTCGTGTTTGAACGATTTATCCGGATTGGACTTGGTAAGATGGCTTTGAAACATTTCCTCGCAGCGGTTTTCGCATTCGCCCTGTCGGCCGGCGCCGCCTCCTCGAAAACCCTCACGGCTGAGTATCTGGCGACGTCCGCGGTAGGAAGCGGGTCAAACCACAGCATGCATCTGTCCGAAGGTATCGGCATGCAGGCGAAAAGAAAGTATGACTTCATCCCTGCCGGGGTGCTTTCTTTCTTCGACGACGGCACCGCGACGCTGATCGGTAGAGTCGTGTCCCAGAACAACACAAACGCCTATTTCGATCTGGCATTCGACTATGACAACACGTTTCTGCAGCCTCCCAATTTCAAATCTGAGAATGGCTCGGTCGTCGCCGGGGACACCTTCTTCCGCGATATGGTGGGCGGCACTTTGACCGGCGGCGGTCTTCTGGCAGGACTGAACATGACCGTAGCCCGCGCGCCTGAGGATGGCTTCTACGCCACCCAATTCGGTTCTGGCACCGTGACGAATCCCGGAGCCAACAACAAGAACTCGAACTTTGGCATGGCCAACTGGTTCATGTACACGATCGACCAAGCCAACTGCCAAGTATGCGCGACAGGACTTCAGGGCCGCGTGGGAAGAACCGCAATGGGCGACGTCAATGTCGACCTCTCGGCGGTTCCGCTCCCCGGAGCGGGGCTTCTGATGATCGGCGGTCTCGCGACCTTCGCGGGCCTGCGCCGTCGCAAGCGCAAGGCCGCCTGAACCACGCAGCTTCGAAGGCATGGAGGGCAGCCCCGCGCTGCCCTTTCTCATTTCCGCCGGCGCGGTTCCGGATGCGGTGCTTTGCTGCAGGTGACATCCCCGCGACCCCCGCCTATAAGGCGCGCCGAACCGGCGGGACGGGCCCGTCCCGGCCATCGCCAAAGAACAGGACATGCGCATGACCATCCAAGTCTTCGGACACAAATCCCCCGACACCGATTCGACCGGCTCGCCGATCATCTGGGCCTGGTATCTGAACGAGGTGAAGGGCACCCCCGCCAGGCCGGTCCTGCTGGGCGAGCCGAACACCGAGGCCGCTTTCATGCTGAAGCGCTGGAACCTCGACAAGCCGCAGATCGTGGACGGGATCGAGCCCGGCGCGCCGGTGGTGATCGTCGATACCAACAACCCCGCCGAGCTGCCCGCGAACATCAACGAGGCCGACATCCAGGCGATCATCGACCACCACAAGCTGGTCGGCGGGCTGGAAACCAGGGGCCCGATCGACATCACCATCCGCCCGCTGGCCTGCACCGCCACGCTGATGCATGACCTGATCGGCGACGACATGGCCAGGATGCCCGATCCGATCAAGGGCGCGATGCTGACCTGCATTCTCAGCGACACGCTGCATTACCGCTCGCCCACCACCACCGAGCATGACAAGACCGTGGCCGACGCTCTCGCCGCCGATCTCGGTGTCGATCTGGCCGAATACACGGCCGAGATGTTCGCCGCCAAATCCGACGTCTCGGCCTTTTCGGACGCCGAGCTGCTGCGCATGGACAGCAAGGAATACCAGATCGACGGCACCAAGTTCCGCGTCAGCGTGCTCGAGACCACCGCGCCCAAGGTGCTGCTCGACCGCAAGGCCAGGCTGATGGAGGCGATGAGTGCCGTGGCCGCCGAGGACGGGGTCGACCAGGTGCTGCTCTTTGTCGTCGACATCCTCAACGAGGAGGCGACGCTGCTGGTCCCCAACGACCTGGTCCGAGCCGTCGCCGACAAGAGCTTCGGCGCCCGGACCGACACGGATGTCGTGGTGCTGCCCGGCGTGATGAGCCGCAAGAAGCAGATCATCCCCAACCTCAAGCTCTGATCCGCACCGGCCGGACAGTCCGAAGGGGCGCTTGCGAGCGCCCCTTTTTCGTGCTTGGGGTGAGGCCCCGACGCCGCGACACGAGGATGCCATGACCCGGATCATCACCAGCCTTTCCGAGATCTCGGACCGCTACCAGGCGCTTTTCGTCGATCTGTGGGGCTGCGTGCATGACGGGGTGCGCGCCCTGCCCGAGGCGGTGGCGGCACTGCAGGCCTATCGCCGCGGCGGCGGCACGGTGATCCTGGTCACCAACTCGCCCAAGCCGCGCGCCGGGGTGCGCACGCAGCTGGCGCAGTTCGGCGTGCCCGAGGACGCCTGGGACAGCATCGCCACCTCGGGCGATTCCGCCCGCGCGGCGATGTTCCGGGGCGCGGTGGGCTCGAAGGTCTGGTTCATGGGCGAGGAGGCCCGCGACGCCGGCTTCTTCGAGCCGATCAAGGTGATCGACGACCCGGTCCCGGTGACCCGCGTGGCGCTGGAAGAGGCCGAGGGCATCGTCTGCTGCGGCCCCTTCGATCCGCTGGCCGATCCGGCGCTGAACCGGCCGCAGTTCCTTTATGCCAAGCAGAAGGGGCTGAAGCTGCTCTGCGCCAATCCCGACATCGTGGTGGATCGCGGGGGCGTCCGCGAGTGGTGCGCCGGCGCGCTGGCAAGGCTCTATGCAGAGATGGGCGGGACCAGCCTCTATTTCGGCAAGCCGCATCCGCCGATCTACGACCTGGCGCGGCGGCGGCTGGCCGAGTTCGGCCAGGTGCCCGCCGACAGCGCGATCCTCGCCATCGGCGACGGTCTGCACACCGACATCCAGGGCGCGATGGGCGAGGACATCGATTCCCTCTTCGTCACCGGCGGGCTGGCCGCCGCAGAGACCAAAACGACGCACCAGCCCGACCCGGAGGCGCTAAGTGCTTATGTCGCCGCGCAAATGATCACGCCAAGCTTCGCGATAGGCCAGCTTCGCTGACCCATTTAGGGCTTGATTTCTGCACCTGCAAAGTAATATTGTTGCCGGAACGGGATGCACAGCATCAGAAAATTACCACGCCGACGATGCAAGAGGACGACATGTTGGACAACCTGCCCCGCGGCACGATCTGCATCGAGGACATCGAAATGGGCATGTCCCGCCATCTCAGCAAGGTGGTGACCGACCGCGACATCGAGATGTTCGCCGAGGTTTCCACCGATCGCAACCCGGTGCATCTGGACGACGACTATGCCCAGGACACGATCTTCGAGGGACGCATCGCCCACGGGATGCTGACCGCCGGGCTGATCTCGGCGGTGATCGGCGAGCAGCTTCC
>JAGRMU010000008.1 GCA_020441165.1 Sedimentitalea sp. | reverse complement strand
TCTCGATCACCGGCATCACCGGGGCGGCGGCGGCGGAGGCGGCGGACGTGGCCCCGGACGTGGCGCGGATCAAGGCGAAGACCGACCTGCCGGTGATCGTCGGCTTCGGCATCCGCACCCCCGAGACCTCGCGCGCCATTGCCGGGGTCGCCGACGGGGCGGTGGTCGGCTCGGCCATCGTCGCGCAGATCGCCGAGGGCCGGCCGGTCGCCGAGATCCTGGCCTTCGTCAGGAGCCTGGCGGACGGCGCCCACGCGGCCTGAGCGATGGAGGCGCGCGCCAAGGCCTTGCTCGACGCCTGGGACACCGGCGGGGTGATCGCGGCGCGGGGCCTTGCCACGCCCTTTCCGCTCGCCGAGGGATACGAGATCGCCGCCCGGATCGGCACGGCGCGCCGCGCCCGGGGCGAGCGCATCGCCGGGCGCAAGATCGGCTTCACCAACCGCACCATCTGGCCGCATTACGGGGTGGACGGGCCGATCTGGGGCTGGATCTGGGACACCACGCTGCACGACATCCCGCCTGGTGGCGCGATCCCGGTTCCGGTACAGGCGCTGCCGCGCATCGAACCCGAGATCGCCTTCCACTTCCGCGCCGCCCCGCGTGCGGGCATGAGCCTTGCGGAGATCGCCGGCTGCATCGACTGGCTGTGCCACGGCATCGAGATCGTCACCTCGCCCTACCCGGACTGGCGCTTCACCGCCGCCGACAGCATGGCGGCGCAGGGGCTGCACGCCGCGTTCTGGTGCGGCCCGCGCGTGGCGCTGGCCGACATCGACATGGCGGCGCTGGCGGATTTCACCCTGACGCTGGAAACCGAGGGCGAGTGCCATGTCGGCCAGGCCGGCGACGTGCTGGGCGGCCCGCTTGAGGCGCTGCGCTTCCTGCTGACCGAGATCGCGCGGATGCCGGGCGCCCCCGCCATCGCCCCCGGCGAGCTGGTCACCACCGGCACGCTCACCGATGCCCGCCCCATCGCGCCGGGGCAGCGCTGGAGGACGCGGCTCGAGGGCATCGCGCTGCCCGGGCTGGACGTCACCTTTCACTAAGCCGCATTGCCCCGATCCGCCCGCATCGGTAAAGCTTCGAGGGTCCAGCGAGGGAAGTGCCATGCCCGTCATCACCAGTATCGCCGACCTCAAGCGCATCTACCGGCGCCGGGTGCCGAAGATGTTCTATGACTATGCCGAGAGCGGCAGCTGGACCGAGCAGACCTTCCGCGAGAACACCACCGATTTCGAGCGCATCCGCCTGCGCCAGCGGGTGGCGGTGGACATGACCGGGCGCAGCACGGCCGGGCAGATGATCGGCCAGGACGTGGCGATGCCGGTGGCACTGGCGCCGGTGGGGCTGACTGGGATGCAATGCGCCGATGGCGAGATCAAGGCGGCGCGGGCGGCCGAGGCCTTCGGGGTGCCCTTCGCCCTCTCCACCATGTCGATCAACTCGATCGAGGAGGTGGCGGCGGCGACGAAAAAGCCGTTCTGGTTCCAGCTCTACACGATGAAGGACACCGATTATACCGCGCGGCTGATCCGGCGGGCGCGCGATGCGGGCTGTTCGGCGCTGGTGATCACCCTCGATCTGCAGATCCTCGGCCAGCGCCACAAGGACCTGAAGAACGGGCTCTCGGCGCCGCCCAAGCTGACCCCGGCGACCATCGCCAACCTGATGACCAAGTGGTCCTGGGGGATCGAGATGCTGGGCGCCAAGCGCCGCGACTTCGGCAATATCGTCGGTCATGTCGAGGGGGTGTCGGACACGTCGCAGCTGGGCGCCTGGACGGCCGAGCAGTTCGATCCCTCGCTGGACTGGGGCAAGGTCGCCAGGCTGATGGAGCAATGGGGCGGCAAGGTGATCCTGAAGGGCATCCTCGACGCCGAGGACGCGAGAAAGGCCGCCGAGCTGGGCGCCGATGCCATCGTGGTCAGCAACCACGGCGGGCGGCAGCTGGACGGGGCGTTGAGCTCGATCCGGGTGCTGCCCTCGATCCTCGACGCGGTGGGCGACAAGGTCGAGGTGCATCTCGACAGCGGCATCCGCTCGGGGCAGGACGTGCTCAAGGCGCTGGCCATGGGGGCGAAGGGCACCTATATCGGCCGCGCCTTCGTCTACGGGCTGGGGGCGATGGGCCAGAAGGGCGTCGAGACCGCGCTGGAGGTGATCCGCAAGGAGCTGGACATCACCATGGCGCTCTGCGGCGAGAAGGACGTCGCGCATCTGGGCCGGCACAACCTGCTGGTGCCGGAGGATTTCGAGGGCCGCTGGCAGGGGTAGCGGCGCGGCCAGGGGGTGTGGACGGTATCCAGTGCCGGGATGGTCTGATTTTGGCCTATCATGCCGGCGGCACTCGCCGGGACGCGATCAGATTGAGGAAGATGACTCCCTGAGGAACTGCTTGGGTATTTGCGCTTAGGATCGCGCCCGGCCCGAGGGTGGGCGCAATCGCGCCCGCCCTGGGGGCTGGTCGGGCGCGATCCGGGGCTGCGCCCCGGAGAGACCTGCGGACCCCTGCTCCAAACAGGCTCATTTCGCGCCAGAGATCGCCGCCCGCTTCACGCCTCCGTGCGCTCGGACGGGAACCAGTGCCGGGTGCGGTTGGCGAAAGCGACCAGCGACAGCATCACCGGCACCTCGACCAGCACGCCCACCACTGTTGCCAATGCCGCGCCCGAGCCGAGGCCGAAGAGGCTGATCGCCACCGCCACCGCCAGTTCGAAGAAGTTCGAGGTCCCGATCAGGGCGCAGGGGGCGGCGATGTCGAAGGGGATGCGCCAGGCCCGCGCCCAGCCATAGGCCAGGAAGAAGATGCCGTAGGTCTGGATCAAGAGCGGCACCGCGATCAGCGCGATGATCAGCGGGCTTTCCAGGATCACCGCGCCCTGGAAGCCGAAGAGCAGCACCACGGTGACCAGCAGGCCCGCGATCGAGAAGGGCTGCACCCGCGCCTTGAAGGCGGCGACGGCAGGCTCGCCGCCCCTGGCGACAAGCTTTCGGCGGGTCAGGTAGCCGGCGATGAGCGGCAGCGCCACATAGAGCAGCACCGACAGCAAGAGCGTGTTCCAGGGCACGGCGATGTCGGTGACCCCGAGCAGGAAGGCGACGATCGGCGCGAAGGCGAAGATCATCACAACGTCGTTCACGCTGACCTGGACCAGCGTATAGGTCGGATCGCCGCGGGTGAGGTTCGACCAGACGAAGACCATCGCCGTGCAGGGCGCGGCGCCGAGCAGGATCACCCCGGCGAGATAGGCCTGGGCGTCGTCCGGCGGGATCAGCCCGGCGAAGACGTGGTTGAAAAAGAGCACGCCGAGCGCGGCCATGGTGAAGGGCTTGATCAGCCAGTTCACCGTCAGGGTGACGACCAGCCCCTTGGGTCGCTCGCCGATGCGGGCGAGCGCGCCGAAATCCACCCCGACCATCATCGGGTAGACCATCGCCCAGATCAGCACCGCGACGGGCAGGTTGACATGGGCGACCTCGAGCGCGGCCAGCGCGGTGAAGAGACCCGGAAAGAGGTTGCCCAGCAGCAGCCCGGCGCCGATGGCGAGCGCCACCCAGACCGAGAGCCAGCGCTCGAAGCGGCCGAGACCGGCGGCGGGGGCAAGCGTGGCGGCGGTCATGTGGCGCTCTCCGGGGTTCGGGCGGCGTCCTGCCCGATGTCGTCGAGGCGGCGTTGCAGCGTCATGCGATCGAGTGTGACCAAGGGCAGGCTGGTGAAAGCGGCGATGCGGGCGCGCAGCACCCGGTAGGTCTCGGCGAAGGTGAGGCGGCGCTCGGCCTCGGTCCCCTCGGCGCGGGCCGGATCGGGCAGGCCCCAATGGGCGGTCACCGGCTGGCCGGGCCAGAACGGGCACTCTTCGGCGGCAGCGCTGTCGCAGATGGTGAAGACGAAATCCATCTTCGGAGCATCCGGCGCGGCGAACGCGTCCCAGCTTTTCGAGCGGGCGAAACTTGTGTCGTGGTTCAGCCCCGTCAGCAGGTCGAGCGTATAGGGATGCGGCGCGGGACCGGGGCGCGCGCCCGCCGAGAAGGCGCGGAACCGGCCCTGCCCCTCGCGGGTCAGGATCGCCTCGGCGAGGATCGACCGGGCGGAGTTGCCGGTGCAGAGGAAAAGGACGTTGTAGACGGGCTCGGGCATGGCGGGCCTCCTAGCAGGCGCAGGCGATTTCGTCGATGACGGGCTGGCAGAGATCGGGATGGCCGCCGCAGCAGTCCTCCATCAGGAAGGCCAGCAAGCCGCGCATCCCGTCCATGTCGGAGAAATAGCGGATGGATCGGCCCTCGCGCCGGTTGCGGATCATCCCCGATTGCACGAGCACGGAGAGGTTGGCCGAGAGGGTGTTCTGGCGCACGTCGAGAGCCCGCGCCAGCTCGCCGGCCGCCATGCCGTCCGCGCCGGCCTTGACCAGCAGGCGGAACACGTCGAGCCGGGTGGGCTGGCCGAGGGCGGCGAAGGCGGCGAGGGCGCTTGTTCTATCCATGAATCGCGAAATATCGAAATGAAAGCGGTTTGTCCAGTGGTCGGATTTCGGTCCGCGCGGCGATCCTCGGGCGGCGGAATTGCTCTTTCCAAGCGGGCCGATCCGGTCTATATGCGCCGCTTCACGCGGGGTTACAGCCTTGGAGGAACCCCGCCCAAACTTGGAGACACATCATGGCTGGAGAGATCCCTGATCTCATCGCCCAGGAACGGACGGGGACAGGCAAGGGCGCCGCTCGTCAGGCACGCCGAGACGGCATGGTTCCGGGTATCGTATTTGGCGGCGAATCGGCGCCGCTGCCGATCAAGGTCCCGTTCAACGAGCTGTTCAAGCGGCTCAAGCAGGGACGGTTCAAGTCGACCCTGTTCAACCTGAAGGTCGAGGGTCACGACGACGTGCGGGTGATCTGCCGCGACGTGCAGCGCGACGTGGTCAAGGATCTGCCGGTGCATCTGGACCTGATGCGCCTGCACCGCAACACCAAGGTCAACCTCTTCATCCATGTCGATTTCGTCGGCGAGGAGAACTGCCCCGGCCTGCGCAAGGGCGGCGTGCTGACCGTGGTGCGCCCCGAGGTGGAGCTGGTGGTGACCGCCGGCGACATCCCCGAAAAACTGACCGCCGACCTGAGCGGCGTGGATATCGGCGACGTCATCACCATCTCGTCGATCACCCTGCCCGAGGGCACCCGGCCGACCATCGAACGCGACTTCGTGATCGCCAACATCTCGGCCCCGTCCGGCCTGCGCGCAGCCGACGACGAGGAAGCTCCCGACGCGGACGAGGTGCCCAGCATCGAGCAGGATGACGACTGATCCCGCGATCCGTCTGACGACGACCGGAACGGGGCCCGCGCGGCCCCGTTTTGCTGCCTGGGCCGGGCGCGGCGGCGCGCTCTGGCATCCGCGCCCGATCGCGGGCATAAGACCGGCACGAGAGGCAACCGCGAGCCGCGCATGAAACTGATCGTCGGACTGGGCAATCCGGGCGCGAAATACGCCGGAAACCGGCACAATATCGGCTACATGGCGGTGGACAGGATCGCCGCCGATCACGGGTTCGGGCCGTGGAAGGCGCGGTTCCGCGGGCTGGCGGCCGAGGGAAACCTGGGCGGCGAGAAGGTGCTGCTGCTCAAGCCCGAGACCTTCATGAACCGTTCGGGCGAGGCGGTGGCCGAGGCGGTGCGCTTCTACAAGCTGGCCCCGGACGAGGTCATCGTGCTGCATGACGAGCTGGACCTCGCGCCCGGCAAGGCACGGGTCAAGCAGGGCGGCGGCCATGCCGGGCATAACGGGCTGCGCTCGATCCACGCCCATCTCGGCGAGGGCTATGGCCGGGTGCGGCTGGGCATCGGCCATCCCGGCCACAAGGACCGGGTGGCGGGCTACGTGCTGCACGATTTCGCCAAGGCCGACGCGGACTGGCTGGACGACCTGCTGCGCGGTATCTCGGAAGGCGCGCCGCTGCTGGCGGCGGGCGAGTCCGGGCGGTTCATGAACGCGGTGGCCCTGCGCACCGCGCCGCCGCGGGCTGCCAGGCCCGCGCCGCCGGCCGACGAGCCGCCCGCACCCGCCGAGGTTCCCGACACCCGCAGCGCCCTCCAGCGCCTCGCCGACCGGTTCCGGTGAAACCGGCGGGCAAATCGTGTATGATGGCGCCCTGACCCCAAAGCGGAGGAGGCGGCGATGCGCTATGTGACGATCACGACCTGGGAGATCGCGGACGGGAGCGATTACGAGATCGCCCTGCGCGGCATCCGCGAGAAGCGCCTGCCGGCGCTGAAGGGGCTGGGCGCCACCCGCGTGACGGTGGTGCGCACCAGCCCGAGGACCAGCGCGGCGATCACCGAATGGCCCGACGAGGCGACCCGCGACGCCGCCGAGCGCGCCATCGAGGAGGTCCGCCGCAAGGTCCATTCCGAGGACATGTCGCGGATGACCGGCGAGATGAAGGGCGCGGTGGTGGCGGAGATCTGAGCCGGATCTGACGGGTCGGTATCGCGTCGGTATCACGTCGGTATTGCGTCGGTGCGCGGTGCGCGCCGGGCGCAGAAGGTCTTAACCCGGCGCTGGCAGGGTCCTGGCCCGTATCCCGGACCCAAGCCGTGCAGGACCGCCATGACCTATCGCCTGACCAAGACCGAACGCCTGGCCCGCCGCCGCGTGATCTGGAACCTGTGGCGCTCCTCGGAGGATCACCCGCCGATGCGAGAGGTGCGCGCCGAGGTGCCCGACGCCTGGCACGCCATCGTCGAGGACATCGATTGCCACGAGCCGAAGGAGAAGGTGACGCTCTATCTCGACCGCTCGGTGGCGCGGGCGTTCAAGGCGATGGGCCAGGGGTATCAGGCGCGGATCAACCGCATCCTGCTGACCTGGATCCAGATGAAGGCGGCGCGGATGATGGAGGCCGATGCCTATCTCGCGAAGCGCGAGGCCGCGGCGCTGGCCCGCGAGCAGGACCATCCGCCCGATGCGCGGCCGGGCTGGGGCGAGGCGCTGGACAGCTGGCCGCAGGCGGGGCGCTAGGCAGGCCGGCGCCTTGGCAGGGTTTGTGTCAGCGCGTTGCAATCGCGGCGCGCGGGCCCCATGTCATGGGGGTGGAGGGATGCTCCCTCCGCGATCAAAGGAATGCCATCATGTCCTTCAAGGACCTGTCGAAAAAGACCGACGCGCTGAAAGCCGCGGCGGACGCACCCAAGCCCGATGCCAAGGAAACCGAAGAGGGCAAGACGCCCGAGGCGGCACCGGAAAAGAAGTCCTGATCCGCTGATGTTCAGCGTCTGATCGGACCCCGGCGTGTTCGTGCCGGACTGTCGTGAAGGGCGTCCCTCGGGGCGCCCTTGTTTCGTTTCCGGGATGCGGCGGCATGCGGGCGGGGAAGGCGCCATCGTCGTTTTCTGCGGCAACACGATCCTTCAAACGGACGGCGGGGTGAACCCCGCCCTACGGGATGCGTAACCGGGCGTTAACCATGGCAAGGGCACGGTCATGCCCATGCCGAACTACGTCCGACCAAAGGTGCGCGGGGGCACCGTGTTCTTCACCGTGGCGCTCGCCCGCCGCGACAGCAGCCTGCTGGTGGACGAGATCGACCGGCTTCGCGATGCGGTGCGGACGACGCGGGCCGAACGGCCGTTCCACGTCGACGCCTGGGTGGTGTTGCCCGATCACCTCCACGCCGTCTGGACGTTGCCGGCAGGGGATGGTGATTTCTCGACGCGCTGGGGTGCGATCAAGGCGCGGTTCTCGGCGTCCTGCCGTAGGGCGGGGTTTATCCCGCCGCCGCCGATCGGACACGAGAATGGCGGGGTGAACCCCGCCCTACGGCGCAAGGGCGAGGTCGGGCTCTGGCAGCCGAGGTTCTGGGAGCACCATATCCGGCACACGGCGGATTATGATGCGCATCTGCGCTATTGCTGGGGAAACCCGGTGAAGCACGGGTTGGTCGACCGCGCGGCGGATTGGCCGTTTTCGTCGATCCATCGGGACATATGCGCCGGGCTGGTCGATGCGGAGTGGTCGGGGCCGGTACCGTCCGGTCGCTACGGAGAGTAGGGCGGGGTTTACCCCGCCGCCCCCGGTGACGCGTGGCGGGGTGAACCCCGCCCTACTTTCCGCCTCAATCCTCCGCGTCCGTGCTGGGGATGTTGATCTCGCGCTTGAGGCGGGGGAAGCGGGATTCGGCCCAGTCGACGGTTTTCAGCACCACCATCACCAGCAGCGTCATCACCAGCGCGGCGTGGCCGTAGCCGAGGCCGATGGCGGTGCCGATGCCGGCGAGCGCCCAGATCAGGGTGGCGGTGGTCATGCCCTGGACGCGGGTGCCCTGGGCGAAGATCACCCCGCCGCCGAGGAAGCCGACGCCGGTGACGATGGCGGCCAGCACCCGCGAGGGATCGCCGGTCTCGGCGGTCAGCTCGCTTCCCAGGCTGGCGATGAAGGTGGTGGTCAGCACCAGCACCATGCAGATGCGGATCCCGGCGGACTTGCCGCGCAGCTGCCGTTCGAGGCCGATGATGCCGCCGCAGGTCACCGCCACCGCGAACTTGACGAGCACGATCCAGAAGAACTCGGACGGGACCAGCGCCGCCATCATCAGCGGGTGAACTTCTTGAACTTCAGCCGCTTCGGCTC
>JAGRMU010000109.1:7057-8445 GCA_020441165.1 Sedimentitalea sp. | reverse complement strand
CCTGCACCAGCGCGCGCTGGCTGGGAGTCATCTGGTCGGGCGCGATGTCGAAGACCTGCTTGGCCGCGGCGATCCGCACCGCCATCGTCGGATCGGCCAGGGCGGGCATCAGCCGGGACAAACGCGTCTCGGCCGGGGCGCCGCGCTGCAGCGCCGCGGCGCCGCCGCGCACCAGCGGGTCGGGATCGGCCAGGAGCGGCGCCACCGTCTCGGCCAGTTCGGGGCCGGACATGGGCTGGAGCAGGTAGAGCGCCGTCGCCCGCACGATGGCGGGCTGGCCCGGGTCCGCCGCCAGCGCCTGCAGATCGCCCGCCGCCGCCCCCGGATCGGCGCGGCCCTGCGCCAGGACCGTGCCGTAATGCGGCCCGCGATGGTCGGCCTGCGGATACCACTCGGCGATCCGCGCGGCGGCCCAGTCCGGCCCCTGGTCGGCATGGCAGTCGGTGCAGGCATCCGGCGCGCCGGTCTGCGCCGCCAGATCGGGACGCGGCACGCGGAAGCTGTGGTCGCGCCGCCCGTCGATGCCCATGTAGACCCGCTCGATCATGTGGCAGCTCTTGCACTGGGCGCCGTCGCTGCCCGCTTCGTGGAAATGGTGCTCCGGATCGTCGTAGAGCTTCTTCGTCAGGGTCGGGAAATCGGGGTTTCCCGCTGGCGAATGACACTGGGTGCAGACGGCGTTTCCCTCTGCCTTCAGGGTCGCGGAATGCGGGTCGTGGCAGTTCATGCACCCCACGCCGCGCGCATACATCTTCGACTGCAGGAAGGAGCCGTAGACATAGACCTCGTCAAGGATCTGCCCGTCGGCGTGGTAGAGACCGGGGGTCAGCAGCGCCAGGGTGTGGGCATCGTGATAAGGGGTGCCGGGGGCCGGGTTGCCGTCCTGCAGCGGCTCGCGCCGCGAGTGGCAGCCGGCGCATTGCTGGATCCAGTCCTCGGTGTCGCCCTGCCCCAGCCGCGCCGGAAAGCCGTAAGCGTCGAGATCGGGCGCCGCCTGGGTGAGCGCGCCGGTTTCGGCCCAGCCCAGATGCGCCGAGCCCGGTCCGTGGCAGGCCTCGCAGCCGACACCGATCTCGGACTGGGTCGAGGCATAGCTGTCGCTGCGGGCGTTGAAATTGCGCTGGTAGTCGGTGGCGTGGCACTCGGCGCAGCGGGCGTTCCAGGTCTTGTAGGGGCCGGTCCAGTGCAGCCCGTCGCCGGGGGGCAGGTCCTGATCGGGATAAAGGTGATACCAGCGGCCCTGCTCGGCATCCCAGACCACGTCGAAGCTCTGCAGCCGCCCCGGCTCGGTCTCCAGCAGGTATTGCTGCAGGGGGGCAATGCCGGCGACGGAGTGCACCGGATAGGTCGTCGTGCGGCCGTCCTCTTCGGTGACGGTGATCGAGAAG
>JAGRMU010000109.1:0-6864 GCA_020441165.1 Sedimentitalea sp. | reverse complement strand
GCGGCGCCGCCAGAAGCAGGAGCGCCAGGCAGATCGGCACGGCGCGGTGCAGGCGGAATGGGAAAGAGGTCATCAAAACTCCTGTCGGCTGTTGTCGCCACCAGGGGCGGGTTTCGGCGCGGGGCGCGCCTCGGCGGCGCGCGCCCTTCGGCGCGCCGAGCGGTCGATGAGAGCGCCGTTGAACTCGGCCCCCAGGATCAGGATCGCCGCCATCAGATAGAGGAATATCAGCGCCGCCATGACCCCGGCAAGCCCGGCATATGTGGCACTGTAATCGGCAAACCGCGCCATGTAATAGGCCAGCACCTTGCCGGCGGCGACCCACAGAACCAGGGTCAGCACCACCCCCGGCCAGATCTGCGACAGCGCATGCGCGGTCCCCGGCAGCCACTTGTGGCAGGCGGCGACAAGCCCGAAGGCGACCGCGACGGTGATGGTGTTGTTGAGCCGCGCATCGGTCAGCCATGAACGTTCGACCGGGGTCACCGCGTCGGCGACGAGATGGAAATAGAGCGGCAGCACCCAGCCGAAGGTCACGAAGAGCAGGATCGCAACGCTGCCGAACACCACGAAGACCAGCGACAGCAGCCGGGTCTTCCAGAACGGGCGCGGGTCGACGTCGCGGTAAGCCTGCGACATCGCCAGCCGCACCGCCTCGACGCCGTTCGAGGCGAAATATAGCGCCAACACGCCGCCGGCGGTGATCAGGCTGGGGCTGGCCGCCTCCAGCACGTTGCGCACCTCGGCCTCGATCGGGTCGGCCACCTCGTCGGGCCAGGTGCCGAAGATCAGCTTGATCAGGTCCTCGACCGCCACGTCCTGCGACAGGAAGCCGGCCAGGGCGACCACGAAAAGCAGAAAGGGAAAGAGCGCCAGCATCACCGACATGGCGACATGGCTGCTCATGATCCAGCCGCCCTTGCTGTCGAACCGGCGCAGGGCGGCCCAGAGCGTATTGGGCAGGGTCGTGAACAGGATAGTGGTCAGCGATCTCATGGTCGCAGCCTAGCCCGCGGCCGCGGCCCCCGCCAGAGACAGTTGCGCCCGCGGCGGGGCTTGCGCGCGACGCGCGATGCGGACAGTATCCGCGACGAGCCGCCGGAGTTTCCCGATGCCACGCGCCCCGCTGCCCATGCCCTGTCCGCCGCGCGGCGCCGTCTCGCGCGGGCGCGCTGCCCGCCGCGCCCCGGTGCAGGGATGACGACCCCGAAGGCGGATCCCGCGCCCCCCCGCGCCTCCGGCGCCTCGGTGCTTGCCTACTGGCGCGACGTGTTGCTGATCGCGACGCTGGCGATCTCGGGGCTTTACGCCGGATCGGGGTTCCTGATCCCGCTGGTGCTGGCCATCCTGACCTTCGTGCTGATCTCGGCCATCGCCCGGCGCTTTGCGGGGCTGAGGATCCTCGACTGGCGCATGCCGAACTGGCTGGCGCAGCTTCTGGGGGTCGTCACGGTCGTCGCGGGTCTGTTCGCGATCACCTACATCATGGGCACCCAGGCCAACAACTTCGCCGGGGCGGTGCCGCGCTACGAGGCGCAGTTCGACGCGGCGCTCGGGCGCATCTCGTACCTTGTCGGCACCGATATCGGCGTCTTCGTGCGCGACCATCTGGTCCGGATCGACATGTCGCTCATCGCGATGAGCGCCTTTGGCGGCGCCCGCTCGGTCGTGACCTATTTCGTCCTGATCGGCATCTATGTCGGCTTCATGATGGCCGAACGCCACCTCACCGCGCTCAAGATCCAGCTGGTCGAGGAAGAGATCTCCTCCAAGGGCGGGTTCGGGCGGGTGATGCACCAGATCGCGTTCAGCCTGCAGCGCTACATCCTGGTCAAGACCTTCTTCAGCGTTCTCACCGCGCTCTTCAGCTATGCGGTCTTCCTCTGGCTCGGCCTCGAATTCGCCGAAACCTGGGCGGTCCTGACCTTCGCGCTGAACTACATCCCCTCGGTCGGCTCGATCCTGTCGGTGATCCTGCCCTCGCTGGTGGCGCTGGTGCAGTTCGAGACCTTCGGGCCGTTCCTGACCATCGCCCTGGGCTGCGGCGCGATCCAGTTCATCATCGGCAACCTGCTGGACCCGGCGGTCACCGGGCGGTCGCTGAACCTCTCGGCGCTGATGGTGATCCTCGCGCTGACCTTCTGGAGCGCGATCTGGGGCATCATGGGCGCGTTCCTGAGCGTGCCGCTGACCGTCTGCCTGCTGATCGTGTTCAGCCACCTGCCCGCCACCCGCCCGCTGGCGATCCTGATGTCCAAGGACGGGCAGCTGTTTTACGACGAGCCGGGAACCTGATCGGCTCGAACGGGTTTGTAGCCAGAGGAGAAAACGGATGGTCACCAAAGCGGAACTCGAGGCCGAGGTGAAAACGCTGCGCGCGAAATTGCGTGAGCGCGACGCGAAGATCGCGGCCGAAGCGCCGCCGCAACCTGCGCACGCGGCCGTTGCCGGCATGCCCGGAATGACGGCCGAGGATGTCGAGGCGGCGATCGCCGGGATCGCCGGCGAGGTCGAGCAGCTGCACCGGACCCATCCGATGCTGACCCTGCTGGCCGCCTTCGGCACCGGCATCCTGCTCAGCCGGATTCTCAGATAACCGCCGGGAGGGCCTGATGCGACGCGTCCACAACAACCTGCTCGTCATCCTGCGCGCCGAGCGCATGATCGCCCGCCGCCATGTCACGGTGCTGCGCAACCAGACCGGCCTGCTGCTCTTTGCCGGGTTCGTGGCGACCATCGGCCTGGTCATGCTCAACCTCGCCGCCTATCAGGCTCTGAGCACGGTGATGGGCTCGCAATATGCGGCCCTGATCGTGGCGCTGGTCAATCTCGGCATCGCCGGGGGACTGGCCTGGGCGGCGATGCGGATGAGTGCCGACCGGGACCTCACCGCGATCACCGAGCTGCGCGATCTCGCCATCGCCGATCTCGAGGCCGAGGTCGATGAAGTTGCCGACGAGGCGCAGCAGATCGCCGGCAACCTGCGCCGGATCGTCCGCGATCCGCTGGGCAGCGTTGCGGCGGCGGTCCTCGGCACGATCCTCGGCGCCCGCAAGCGCTGAGCGCCTTGCGTCGTCGCGCGGCCGGGCTAGCTTGCGGCCTGAGCGCCCCGGATCCAGCCCTGCCCATGCCCGCCACACTTCCTGCGCCGATCTTCATCGGCTCGAACGTCTATCGCGGCTCGAGCTATGGCGCGCTGCACCCGCTGGCGATCCCGCGGGCGCCGACGGTGATCGATCTCTGCCGCGCCCTGGGCTGGCTGCCGGAGGGCGCCTATCGCGACAGCCCCCGCGCGCGGCCCGCCGCGCTGACCGCCTTTCACACCCCGGCCTACATCGCGGCGCTGCAGGCCGCCGAGGCCAGCCAGTCGGTGGCCGATCCGGTCCGCCGCAGGCACCATCTCGGCACCCTGTCGAACCCGGTCTATCCGCAGATGTTCCGCAGGCCGGCGACGGCGGCGGGCGGCTCGCTGCTGGCGGCGGAGCTGATCGCGGGGGGCGGCGCGGTCTTCAATCCGGGCGGCGGCACCCATCACGGAATGCCCGACCGGGCGAACGGCTTCTGTTTCCTCAACGACCCGGTCCTGGCGATCAAGGCGCTGCAGCGGCAGGGCCTGCGACGGATCGCCTATGTCGATATCGATGCCCACCACTGCGACGGGGTCGAGGCGGCCTTTGCCGGGGCCGAGGGCTTGCGGCTGATCTCGACCCACGAGGCGGGGCGCTGGCCCTTCACCGGCGCGCTGGAGGACCGCGCGGGCGGCGTCGCGATCAACCTGCCGCTGTCGCGCGATCTGAACGACAGCGAGTTTCGCCTCGCCCTCGACCGGGTGATCCTGCCCGCCGTCGCCGATCATCGCCCCGAGGCCATCGTGCTGCAATGCGGCGCCGACGCGGTGCTGGAGGATCCCCTGTCGCGGCTGGCGCTGTCGAACAACAGCCACTGGCAGGCGGTGGCGGCGCTGCGCCCGATGGCGCCGCGCCTGCTGGTGCTGGGCGGCGGCGGCTACAACCCGTGGTCGGTGGCGCGGCTCTGGTCGGGGGTCTGGGCGGTGCTGGCGGGGCGCGAGATCCCGGACCGTTTGCCGCCCGAGGCCGAGGCGGTGCTGCGCGGATTGAGCTGGCGGCGCAGTGCCGGGCGCGCCCCGCCCGAGACCTGGGTCACGACGCTGCGCGACGCCCCCCGCCCCGGCCCGGTGCGCGGCGAGGTGCGCGCCGCGGTCCGGCACCTGGCGCAGCGGATGCGCGCTGAGATCTAGCCTAGGCCTGGCAGAAGGCGATCAGCGCCGCGCGGTCGAGAACGCGGATCTTGCCATAGCCGTGTTCGGTCAGCCCCGCCTCCGACAGGCGGCGCAGCGCCCGCTGCAGGGTCGGGACCGACACCGCGACCATCGCCGCCAGTTCCTCCTGCGAGATCGCGATCCATGCGCCGCGCCGGCCCTGCTGCTCGTCAAGGTGCAGCAGGCGCAGCGTCAGGCGGTGATCAGCGCGGGCGACCGCGAGATTGGCCAGGATGCGCAGCGCCGTCTGCATGTTCTCATGGCTGAGCGCGTAGAATTCCCGGTAATATCGCGGGGTTGCCTCGACCAGCGCGGCGACCCGGTCCATCGGCACGAACAGCGTTCGGGTCGGGGCCGTCGCCACCAGCGTGACCAGCCGCGTTTCCTCGGCGAGGGCCGCGAGATCACCCACCCAGAACCCCGCCTGCTCGCGATGGGCGACCGATTCCTGGCCGTCATCGGCCGGCACGGTGATCATCACCGCCCCCGACACGACGAAGAACAGCCCCTCGGCGGGATCGCCATAGCGGTACAGCACCGCGCCCGCGTCGAAGTCCCGCGCCAGCGCCAGATCGAGGATCGCATCCTGGAAGGCGGGGGCGCGCCGCGACAGCCAGCCCTTCGATCTGACAACCTGCAGATCCGAGGCGAGAAGTTTGCGGGAAAATCCCGACGAATCCATCATTTGACGCATTTCGATCTGATGCCATTGATTAGCCTTCCGGACAATCCGAATCTGTTTTGCATCTTTGGCTGCCGCCGTCCTGGACAGCGCCATCGCGAAACGGATCGGAGGCGCGGTTTTTTTGGCTGGAAATTGCAGATCGCCGCTTTAATTTTTCTATCTCGCCTCAAGACGGGCGAACCAACACAGGGAGTCGAGGATGACAGACAGAGACCGACACCATGCAGCCTGGCACCGTCCGCTGCGAAAATTCGCGGCGGCCGCGGTCGCCGTGCTGATGGTCGCGCCGGCCTGGGCGCAGGAGGAAAAGCCGAATATCCTGGTGATCTGGGGCGACGATATCGGCCAGTCGAACATCTCGGCCTACACGATGGGCCTGATGGGATACCGGACGCCGAATATCGACCGCGTCGCCAATGAAGGGATGATCTTCACCGATTATTACGCCGAGCAGTCCTGCACCGCCGGCCGGTCCTCCTTCATCACCGGCCAGTCGGTGTTCCGCACCGGCCTTTCCAAGGTCGGCATGCCCGGCGCCAAGGAAGGCATGCAGATCGAGGATCCGACCATCGCCGGCCTGCTCAAGGCGCAGGGCTATGCGACCGGCCAGTTCGGCAAGAACCACCTCGGCGACCGCGACGAGATGCTGCCGACCAACCACGGCTTCGACGAGTTCTTCGGCAACCTCTATCACCTCAATGCCGAGGAAGAGCCCGAGCTTGAGGATTACCCCAAGGATCCGGCGTTCCGCGAGCAGTTCGGCCCGCGCGGCGTGGTGCGATCCTCGGCCGACGGCACCATCGAGGACACCGGACCGCTGACCCGCAAGCGGATGGAGACGGTCGACGAGGAAACCCTCGCCGCCGCCATCGACTTCATCAAGCGCAAGGAAGCCGAGGGAACCCCGTGGTTCGTCTGGTGGAACGGCACGCGGATGCACTTCCGCACCCATGTCCGCGAGGAAATGCGCGCGAAGGCCAACGAGATCGCCGGGCATCAAGTGGACGAGTACCAGGCCGGCATGATCGAGCATGACATGCAGGTCGGCCAGCTTCTCGACCTGCTGGACGAGCTCGGCATCGCCGACAAGACCTTCGTGCAGTATTCCACCGACAACGGACCGCACATGAACAGCTGGCCGGATGCGGCGATGACCCCGTTCCGCGGCGAGAAGAACACCAACTGGGAAGGCGCTTTCCGCGTTCCCGCGATGGTGCGCTGGCCGGGCAAGATCGAGCCGGGCAGCGTCTCGAACCAGATCATGCACCACATGGACTGGCTGCCGACCTTCCTGGCGATGGCAGGCAATCCGGACATCAAGGAACAGCTTCTGGAAGGCATCACCGTGGCCGAGGTCGGCGGCGGGCGCGACTACAAGGTGCATCTCGATGGCTACAACACCCTGCCCTACCTGCTGGGTGAAGCCGAAGAGACCCCGCGCAAGGAGATCTTCTATTTCTCCGATGACGGCGATCTGACGGCGCTGCGCTATGGCGAGTGGAAGGCGATCTTCCTGGAGCATCGCTACCCGCAGACCCTGCGCGCCTGGGCCGAGCCCTGGACCGAACTGCGCATTCCGCTGCTGTTCAACCTGCGCCGCGATCCCTACGAGCGCGCGAACATCACCTCGAACACCTATTACGACTGGTATCTGGACCACGTCTTCCTGCTGCTGCCCGCGGCGGCCTATGTGGACCAGTTCCTGTCGACCTTCGAGGCGTTCCCGCCGCGCCAGGTGCCGGGCAGCTTCACCATCGGCGACGCCAAGGACAAGATCCTGTCCTCGCTCGGCTCGAAGTGACCTGACATCTCAGTATCGCGGGCCGCGCATCGTCGCGGCCCGCGTTTTTCTTTCCAAGGAGCTCCCTTCGATGCATCTGCGCCCCCTGCTCTTCTCCCT